>JALZIX010000446.1 GCA_030860025.1 Actinomycetota bacterium | reverse complement strand
GCTGTTTCGGCCAGGCGCTCACCGGAGCCACCCCAGCGGCCGGCGATGATCTCAGCGGCGATCGAGATGGCGGTTTCTTCCGGGGTACGGGCACCAAGGTCAAGCCCGACGGGCGAGGACAGTCTGGCTAGTTCCTTCTCGCCGACGCCGGCCTCCTTCAGCCGCTCGAGCCGGTCCTCATGGGTACGGCGTGACCCCATGGCCCCGACGTAGGCGACCGGAAGTTGCAGGGCGATTTCCAGGACCGGTACGTCGAACTTCGGGTCATGGGTCAATACGCACAACACCGTGCGCTCGTCGATTCGACCGGCATCGACCTCGGCCTGGAGATAGCGGTGCGGCCAGTCGACGATGACTTCGTCGGCTTCGGGAAAACGCTTGGCAGTGGCGAAGATCGGGCGCGCGTCGCACACGGTCACGTGGTAACCGAGGAAGGCGCCGACCCGCGCCACGGCAGCGGCGAAGTCAATGGCACCGAAGACAATCATTCGGGCGGGCGGTGCGTACGACGCCACGAATAGCGTCAGGTCGTCCCCGCGACGTTCACCGTCATGTCCATAGTGGACGGTCGCAGTACGGCCGGCCGCAAGGAGCCCGCGGACATCGTCGGCAACCGCTTCATCCAGGCGTTCGAGCCCGAGGCTTCCGGCCGCCCGATCCGTCCAGAGGACCAACCGCTTCCCGAGCCGGTCTTCCGGCCCAGCCACACACGTGACTACGGCCACCGGCTCGCCGGATGCGATCGAGGCGGCAACGTCGGCCAATTCCGGGAAGGTGTCGCGGGAGACCGGCTCGACGTAGACATCCAAGATGCCGCCGCAGGTGAGGCCGACCGCGAACGCGTCGTCGTCGCTCACGCCGTACCGGCGCAGCGTGACCTGGCCGGACTCGACTGCGCTGACGGCTTCCTCGTACACCGCGCCCTCGACGCAGCCGCCGGAAACGCTGCCCACGGCCGTACCGTCGGGTCCGACCAACATCGAGGCGCCCGCCGGCCGGGGCGCCGAGCGCCAGGTGGCGATCACCGTGCCGACACCGACGGTCTCCCCTGCCGACCACCAGGTCAGCAGGTCGTCCATGACCTCACGCATCGGCGATCTCCGTGGCGAGCTCCTCGAAGGCGGCGAGGCTGTGACCGGACACGAAGGAATCAACGTAGGGAAGGGCCGCCGCCATTCCCCGGGTCAGCGGCTCGTAGCCTTCGCGCCCCTTGTGCGGATTCACCCAGATAACCCGATGGGCCAGCCGATGCAGTCGTGCCATTTGCTCGGCGAGCTGCGCCGGGTCGCCCCGCTCCCAGCCGTCGCTGGCCAGGATCACCACCGCGCCCCGGGCGACACCGCGCTGCCCCCATCGGTCGAGAAAGGCCTTGAGCACTTCGCCCAGGCGAGTGCCGCCACTCCAGTCGGGTATCGCAGCGCCACTGGCGGCCAGGGCCTTGTCCGGGTCGCGCAGTCGCATCTCCCGGGTGACCCGGGTCAACCGGGTGCCGACGGTGAACACCTCCGTCGAGCCCTGATGCGCCCGCGTCAGCGCATGCGCGAAGCGCAAGAGGGCATCGGCGTACGGGGACATCGAGCCGCTGACATCCAGGAGCGCGACCACCCGGCGCGGCCGTTGCCGGGCCGTACGCCTGGACAGCGAGACGATCTCGCCGCCGTTGTGCAGCGCCCGACGAACCGTGCGCGCGACGTGAATGTTGCCGCGGCCGGCCGGGGTACGTCGTCTGGATCGACGCAGCGGCGGGTTCGGCGCCAGCAGCGCGAAGAGGCGCTGCAGGTGCTCGCGCTCCTCGGGACTGAGCAGACCGATGTCCCGATGTCGCAGGATCTCCTCGCCGCTGGCCGCCGCCGCGATGTCCGGAGCGTCCTCGCTGCTGTCCTGGCCGTCGTTGTCGTTGACCCCCAGCGAGGCCGACGTGGCAACCCTTTTCCTCGGCTGCATGGCGGTCTGCATCTGCCGGGGCGCCTCGCCGCCGAAGTAGGCGGAGAACGCAGCGTCATATCGCTCGACATCGTCCTTGCTGCCACACAGCGTGAGCCGGCCGGCCCAGTAGACGTGACTCGGGTCGAGGACGTCGAGTTCGCCGACCGCACGGATCATCGCCTGGACACGGTCCGGGGATGCCTGGACACCGCTGTGCCGCAGCGTGCGGGCGAACGCGGTGACCGTCTCGACGACATCGCGGACCGGCGCGGCCGCTGCGTCGGTGGTCATGAGGCCCAGTTTGCACCCGTCTCGTACGCACGACACCCGTCGCTTCAGGTGCAATGCGTAGGTTTCGGGGCGAATGCCGGCGTTGGGGAAAGTTTGCCGGTGGCTACGTCAGGCGCCGAGGAGTGCGGCGAGCCCCAGGGTCTTGATCCGGTCGGCGTCCTCGCGGTACTTCAGCACCGCGCCGAGCGTCGCCGCGGCCCGCTCGGGATCGATCGCGCGGGCGCCCAGGACGTGCAGTGCGGTAGCCCAGTCCATCGCCTCGGCGACGCCGGGTGGTTTGAGCAGATCCTCCTGGCGCAGTCGCCCGGTCGCTCGGGCGACGTCGGCGGCCAACTGCTCGGTGACCTGCGGCAGCCTGGTCCGCAGGATCGCCACCTCCCGCTCGTACGACGGATGGTCGAGCCAGTGGTAGAGACAGCGGCGTTTCAGGGCGTCGTGGACCTCGCGGGTTCGATTGGAAGTGAGCACTACCAGCGGGGCCACCTCGGCACGAATCGTGCCGATCTCCGGGATCGAGATCGTGAAGTCGGAGAGCATTTCGAGCAGGAACGCTTCGAATTCGTCGTCGGCGCGGTCGATCTCGTCGATCAGTAGGACGCTTGGTGAGTCCTCCAATGCCTGCAGCAATGGCCGAGCGACGAGGAAGCGGCGGTCGTACAGGCTGGCCTCGAGCTTGTCCGGATCATCGGTCAGGCCGGCCGCCTCAGCCGCGCGCAGGTGCAGCATCTGGCGGGGGAAGTCCCAGTCGTAGAGTGCCTGGCTGGCCTCCAACCCCTCGTAACACTGCAGGCGGTACAGCGGCCGACCCAGAGCCTGGGCCAACGCGGTGGCCAGGGCGGTCTTGCCCACACCCGCCTCGCCCTCGGTGAACAAGGGGCGATCCATCGCCAGGGCGAGATAGGCCGCAGTGGCGATGCCCTCGTCAGCGAGATATCCGGTGCTGGCCAGCGCATTCCCGAGCTCGGCCGGGCTCGCCCAGCTGGCTTCCGTGCTCACTCAACCAGCATGTCACGCCGAGGAGATTGCTCGGATTCGTCGTGAGACTCCCACGGGCGCTCCAGCTCGCTCGGGGGCGGTTCGTCAGGTGGGCGTGAGTCCGCTCCGACCGCGGCTGCCGTTCTCGCCTTCCTCGCTCGACGAGCGGCCAGGCCGCGGGACACGACGAGCATCCAGATAGTGAGGACCGGCAGCACCGCGTACCCGACGGCGATGTCCGGGAACCCCTCGGCCGGGGCTCGGAGGAAGACCCAGTACGCCGAGATGACCAGCGAGACCACCGATCCCACGATCGCGAGCCGCGGCGAGCGCCCGGTGAGGATCCGAACGCATCCAACGGCGAGGGCGAGCGCCACTGCCACTGTGACGATGCAGACCAGGACCAACTCTGCGCTCGGCACGTTCAGCAGGCCATCGGGTGTGCGGGTGACTGCCAGCACGCCAACGGCCGCGGCGGCGGACTGAGTGCCGGCTAGGACAGCCGCAATCGTCGAGGAGAGATCCGCCTTGGCCATCATCACCTTGGCCAGCACCATCCCTGCATCCTCCCTGCCTCCCGTGAGCCGAGCCCCAAGGGACATTCCACGTAAAAGGTCCCCTCAGACGACCGCCTGAGGGGACCTTTTACGCAATAAGTGCGTGTGTGTGCTTAGTCGCTTAGTTCTTGAACGCGTCCTTGACCTTTTCGCCGGCCTGCTTCAGGTCGGACTTGCTCTGGTCGGCGCGGCCCTCGTTCTCGAGGCGTTTGTCGTCGGTGGCGTCTCCAACGGCTTCCTTGCCCTTGCCGCCCCAGTTCTCCGCCTTGTTCTTGATCTTGTCTTCTGCGCTCATGATCTCGTCCTCCACGTCATCGTGTGGTCGTACGGTCCGCTTGATTTTACAGCGTAAGCGATGGATTGACACTACCGGGGTGGGGTCGATCGGAACGGCGCACCACGACGTATCCGATCGCGGCGAGGACACCGGCGCTCAGCGCGCCCACGACCTGCACGACGAAGGCCCGCTCCGCCCCGATCGCATCGACCACCGACCCGGAAATCGAGGCGCCCAGCGTCACGCCAACCGTGATCCCGGTCGTGGTCCAAGCCAGGCCCTCGGTCAGGGCCGCCCTCGGCAGTCGGGACTCGACCAGGGAAAGACCTGACACCAGGACCGGAGCGATCGTGGCCCCAGCGAGGAAGGCCAACCCGGCGAGGACCATCAGCGAATTGACCAGCAGAAAGCCCAAAGACGCGACCGCGAACGCCAGCGAGGTCAACAGGAACCGCCCGGCCAGACCGCGCTGCCATCTTACCGCTCCATAGGCCAGCCCAGCGATCAGACTGCCAGCGGCGTACACCGCCAGGATCACCCCGGACAACCCGATCTGGCCCTGCTCGTCGGCAAAGGCGACCACGACGACGTCCATCGCACCAAACACGGTGCCGACCGCAACATAGGTGATGGTGACCGCGATCAGCGCCGGGGTGAGGACCCCTCGGGTCTCACCGCGGCGGCGTCGTACCCGCGCCACCGGAGGTTCGCTGGACCTGAGCGTCGCAAAGCCCATCCCGCCGATCAGTCCGATGATGATCGCGGTGAGGAAGCCCACCGGCGGTGAGATCGCCGTCGCCAGGAAGGTCACCAGTGGCGGCCCGATGACGAAGACGATCTCGTCGACGACGGATTCGAACGCAAACGCTGTCTGTCGTACGGTCGGGTCCTCCAGGACATTGACCCAGCGGGCCCGGACCATCGACCCGATGTTGGGACCCGAGGCACCGGTGATCGCCGCGAGCACGAACCAGGTCCACACCGGAGCCGTGAGTTCGACTGCGACGACGAAGCCAACGCCGGCCGTGCCGAACACCATCACCGCCGGACGCAACACCCGGGCCTGACCCAGCCGGTCGACCAGTCGGGCTACCTGCGGGGAGATCAGTGCGAAGGACAGCGCCAGGACGCCGGCAACTGCCCCGGCAATGCCGTACCGCCCGGTCTCTGCAGCGACCAACAAGACGGCCCCGAGGCCGGTCATCGAGATCGGCAGCCGAGCCAGGAAGCCCATCGAGGAGAAGGAGAATGCACCGCTGACGCGCAGCAGGGCCGCGTACGGGCCGAACACCGGGTGACACCTCCGGGCGGGAGGTTACCCTCGGGTGGTGACCCTTCCCCTGACCAGCCTCGACGGGCCCCGGGCCGCTGCCCAGCGCGGACCTGGCGGCCAGCCCGGGCTCGCCGACCAGCACGGCCGCGTGGCCACCGATCTGCGCGTCTCGCTGACCGATCGCTGCAACTTGCGGTGTACGTACTGCATGCCGCCCCAGGGTCTGGACTGGCTGCCCACCGCACAAATCCTCACCGACGCGGAGATCAACCGGCTGGTCCGCATCGGCGTTGAGATGCTCGGGATCAACGAAATCCGCTTCACCGGTGGGGAGCCGCTGATCCGGCCGGGTCTCGTCGAAATCGTGCGTACGGCCAAGGCGCTGACCCCGTCCCCCGAAGTGAGCCTGACGACCAACGCGATCGGACTCGAGCGGCTGGCTCAGCCATTGGCCGACGCCGGACTCGACCGGATCAACGTCTCCTTGGACACGCTCGACAAGCTGCAGTTCAAGCAGCTCACCCACCGCGACCGGATCGACGACGTCCTGGCCGGACTGGTCGCGGCCAAGACTGCCGGGCTGACGCCGGTGAAGGTGAACGCCGTTCTGATGCGCGGGCTCAACGAGAACCCGGTGCCGCTGCTGGAGTTCTGCCTGGAACACGAGTTCGAGCTGCGTTACATCGAACAGATGCCACTCGACGCGCAGCACGAGTGGAAGCGCGACCAGATGATCACCGCCGAGGAGATCCTGGAGAAGTTGCAGGCAGCCGTGATCCTGACCCCGGATCCGGCCCATCGCGGCAGCGCGCCGGCCGAGACCTGGCTGGTCAACGGCGGCCCGGCCAAGGTCGGGATCATCGCGTCGGTGACCCGGGCCTTCTGCGGCACGTGTGACCGGACCCGGCTGACCGCCGATGGTCAGATCCGCAACTGCCTGTTCGCCCGCGCGGAATCAGACCTCCGTACCGCCCTGCGCGATGGGTCCACTGACGCACAGATCGCCAGCCGCTGGCAGGCCGCCATGTGGTCGAAGCTGCCCGGCCACGGCATCGACGACCCGACGTTCCTGCAGCCCACCCGTCCGATGTCGGCCATCGGCGGCTGAGTCCGGTGGAAACGCTCACCGACTCCCGCGGGGTGACCGGAGTGACGGTCAACTACTTCGCCGCCGCGCGCGCTGCAGCGGGGGCGCAGACCGAGACGGTCGAGGCGGGCAGCCTTGCCGAGCTGATCACCGAGGCGAGCCAGCGGCACGGGCCGGACCTGGCCAAGGTTCTGGAAGTCTGTTCCTTCCTGGTCGACGGCGTACGCGTGGCCGACCGCGAGGCCGCGCTGTCACCCGGCAGTTCGGTGGACGTCCTCCCGCCGTTCGCCGGCGGTTAGGCCCGAGGAAAGGGACTCATCGTGGGACTGCTCAGCGATTTGCGCCACTCGATCACCCG
>JALZIX010000423.1 GCA_030860025.1 Actinomycetota bacterium | reverse complement strand
GCCACCTCCCGGGCGACCGACGACTTCCCGGTACCCGACGGCCCGTCGATGGCGATGACCCGCGAATCACTCCCTGCGGTGTCGGTCACAGGCCGACAAGCTTCATCAGCCCGGCGATCTCGTGCGGCGTGAGCTTTCGGACAGCTCCGGGCTTGGTACGACCAAGCCGCACCGGCCCGATCTGGGTACGGACGAGGCGGTTGACCGGATGTCCGCTGGCAGCCAACAGCCGCCGTACCAATCGATTTCGACCCTCGTGCAGGATCACCTCGACGAGAGCCTGCCCAGCCGCCACGTCGACGACCTTGAACGAGTCGACTCGGGCCATGCCGTCGTCGAGTTCGATCCCAGCCTTGAGTTTGCGCCCAAGGTCGCGCGGGATGGATCCGGAGACCTGCGCCAGATAGGTTTTCGGCACCTCGTACGAGGGATGAGCGAGGCGGTGGGCCAGCGGCCCGTCATTGGTCAACAACAGCAGGCCCTCGGTGTCGATATCCAGGCGCCCGACGTGGAACACCGACTCGCCGCGCTCGGCGATCAGGTCGCCGACCGTGGGCCGGCCACGGTCGTCCGACATCGCCGAGAGCACGCCCTCGGGCTTGTTCATCGCCAAGTGGATCAGATCTGCGCGGGTGATCACGACGCTGCCGTCGACCGCGATCCGATCGGTCTGCGAGTCGACCCGGCGGCCCTGCTCGCGCACCTGTTCGCCGTTCACGCTCACTCGACCCTGCGCGATGAGTTCCTCGCTTGCCCGCCGCGACCCAACCCCGGCCCGGGCGAGCACCTTCTGCAGCCGCTCCCCGTGTTGCTGCTCGGGCGCTTTGCTCATCACGGGCTGGAATCCTCGGACAGGACCGACTCCACGTCGGGCAGCAGTGGGGCCAGGTCCGGCAGTTCGTCCACGCTGGCCAGACCCAACTTCTCCAGGAACAGCTCGGTGGTGACGTAGAGACCGCCGCCGGTCTGCGGGTCGGTTCCCTGCTCGGCCACCAGACCACGGCTGAGCAGGCTGCGCATCACACCGTCGACACTCACCCCACGGATCCCCGAGATCCGGGCGCGGGTGACCGGCTGGCGGTAGGCGACGATGGCGAGCGTTTCCAGCGCGGCTTGGGTCAGTCGGGCGCGCTGACCCTCGGTCACGTAGCGCTCCACGAAGTCGGCGTACTCGTCGCGGGTGTAGAGCCGCCACCCCTCGCCGGCTGGGCGCAGGGTGAATCCGCGGCGCTGCTGCTCATACTCGGCGGCCAGCGCGTGGAGTTGCTCGGTGATGGTGGCTTCCTCGACATCGAGCAACTCGGCGAGCGTGGCCGCTCCTACCGGGGTGTCCACCACGAACAGAATGGCTTCGACGGCGCCGCGCAGGTGTTCGTCGATCGCGGCGGTCATCAGGGTCCTCTGCGGTTCAGGTGGGTCGGGGCTGCCTCCCATCATCCCGTACGACGTCTCGCTGCGTTGCAGCTGGCGTGGGCTGGTCCCACTCCAAGCCGTCATCGACGTCGTCGCCCTCCGCCGCGGTCCATCGGACGTGCAGCTCACCGAGAGCGCTGAGCTGTTCCAGCGACACCGAGCCGCGGGTGTGCAGGTCCAGCAGGGCAAGGAACCGGGCGACGACTTCCAGGGTGCTCTGACAGTCCGCCGTGAGAGCGCGAAATGTCGTCGTGTGGCCCCCCGCCAGGCGGCGCCGCACGATGCCGGCGTGTTCGCGGACGCTGACTCGGGCGGTGTGCAGGTGCACGGTGGATATGACCACCGGCATCCGAGGCTGCAGCGCGGCGGCGGCGAGCGCGGCGAAGGCCTGGACACCCACGCCCAACAGCACCTCCGGCAGAGCCTCGGCGAAGCGGGGCTCGAGACTGACCTCCCTGGCGAACCGGCGGGATTGATCCAGCTCGTGGGTCCGAAGGAATTCCGCTGCCTCGCGGAAGGCGCGATAGGCCAACAGCCGGGCGAAGAGCAGATCGCGAGCCTCCAGCGCAGCCAGGTCTTCCTCGTCCTCGACCTCGGCCGACGGCAAGAGGCGGGCGGCCTTGAGATCCAGCAGCGTCGCTGCGACCACCAGGAACTCAGTGGCCTGCCCCAGATCCAGATTGTCGCCGGACAATTCGATGTGGCTGATGAATTCATCGGTCACCTGCGAGAGGGCGATCTCGGTCACATCGAGCTTGTGCTTGCTGATCAGGCTCAGCAGCAGGTCGAAAGGGCCCTCGAAGTTGGTCAGCGAGACGTGAAAGCGGCCGTCGCCGGGCACGACGTCGGCCTGCGCAGAGCCGGAGCCGACCTCGTCCATGACGGGCGACCCTAGTCCGCGACCGGATTGCGCCAGACCGATCAGCCGGCGGCCACGACCTCTTTGGCCAAGTTGCGATAAGCGTTGGCGCCCGAGGAGAGCGGTGCCCAGGAGGTGATAGGCACTCCGGCCACCGTCGTTTCCGGAAACCGGACCGTGCGGGTGATCGTGGTCCGGAAAACAGTGTCCCCGAAGATCTGCACAAGGCGGGCGAACACGTCCTTGCAATGGAGCGTGCGCGGGTCGTACATGGTCGCCAGGATGCCGGTGATCGACAGATCCGGATTCACGAGATCGGCGACCTTGTCGATGGTGTCCACGACCATGGCGACTCCGCGCAGACTGAAGAACTCGCACTCCACCGGGATGATGACCCCATGCGCGGCCGTCAGTGCGTTCATAGTCAGCAGACCCAGCGAGGGTTGGCAGTCGATCAGGATGAAGTCGTACTCTTCCCGAACCGCTCGCAACGCGCGTTTGAGGACCTGCTCGCGGCCCACCTCGTTCACCAGCTGGAACTCGGCAGCGGACAGGCTCTGGCTGCTGGGAATCAGGTCCAGCCCATCCACCTTGGTCTTCACCCGCACGTCAGCGATCCCGACACCGGGCTCCATCAGCGCGTGATAGACCGTGCGATCCAGCTCGTAGGGAGGGACCCCGAGCCCGACCGACAGAGCGCCTTGCGGATCCAGGTCCACCAGCAAGACCTTGCGCCCGAACTCGGCCAGCGCCGCGCCGAGGTTGATCGTCGACGTGGTCTTGCCCACCCCGCCCTTGTGATTGCACAGCGCGATCACCCTGGCCGGCCCGTGGCGATCCAACACGGGGGGCGTCGGGAGCGGGCGCTGTCGCGCCTTGGCCGGGTCCCCGCGCGGCACCGGACGATTGGGCTCGGCTCCGGCCGGGTCGTCGGAGAAGGGCAGGGCCGGGGCCTCGCTGCCACTTCCTCGCGCCACAATGCCGCCTCTTGGATCGGTTCTTCACCGGCTGCCCCGCGCGCTGGCACGCGGCGTCCTTGGCGGCGACAGTAGGTCGCGGTAGGGGCCCGGGCAAGGCGACCCGCCGAGGAGTGCGGCGGGTTTCGTTACTGCCCAATGCCTTTCAAGCTCAACCTCACCTTTAGACTCAGCGAAGGGCACGCGGGTGGCTCGCTGCGTAAACCTCGCGGAGCCGATCAACGGTGACCAGCGTGTAGACCTGGGTCGTCGTGACCGACGCATGGCCCAGAAGCTCCTGCACCACCCGGACGTCCGCGCCGCCGTCGAGTAGGTGAGTGGCAAAGGAGTGGCGCAATGTGTGTGGCGAAAGGCCCTCGGTAATGCCGGCCCGGGCGGCGACGGTACGCAGGATCGTCCAGGCACTCTGTCGGGACAGCCGTCCCCCGCGAGCGTTCAGGAACAGGGCGTTGACCCCACGTCCCTGGGCCGCCAGCGCCGGTCGGCCACGGACGAGATAGGCATCCACCGCCGCCAGCGCGTACGAGCCGATCGGGATGATCCGTTGCTTGCTGCCCTTTCCAGTCACTCGGATTGTCTCCGACTCACGGTCGATGTCATCGGCAGCCAAGCCCACTGCCTCCGAGATCCGGGTGCCGGTCCCGTAGAGCAGCTCCAGCAGCGCCCGATCGCGCAGCGAGCGCGGCTGGTCATCGAGATCGGCCGCGTTCAGGAGTGCCTCGACGGAGTCGAGAGGGATGGCCTTGGGCAGCCGGCGCGCCGGCGCCGGCGGGCGGACCGCGCCGGCCACGTCCTCGAGGATCCAACCCTCGCGCACGGCGAAGCGATGCAGTCCGCGCACGGCCACGACCGCCCGTGCCGCAGAAGCGGCGGACAGCGGCGGATGCAGTTCATCCCCGCCGCGCAAACCAGCGAGGAACGACGAGACGTCGTCCTGGATCACGTCCGAGAGGGCGCTCCTCCCCCGCGCAGCGAGATGCCTGCCGTAGCGGAGCAGGTCGCGGCGATAGGAAGTGACGGTGTTCGCGGCCAGCCCGCGTTCGATCGCCAGGTGATCGAGATAGCCGCGCAGGGCACGAGTGAGGGCTCGCGCCGGTTCAGGCGGCGGCGCCGCCGAAGCGGCCGGTTCAGCCAGCCAAGGCCTCCTCCAACGGGACGTACGGGAGCCCGTGCGCCGCAGCGACGTGGTCATAGACGACGTGACCGCTGATGACATTGACCCCCAACGCCAGGGCCGGATTCGCGCGGACCGCCGCAGTCAGCCCTTGGTTGGCCAGCGCCATCACGTACGGCAGCGTGACGTTGGTCAGCGCGTAGGTGGAGGTGTTGGGTACCGCGCCGGGCATGTTTGCCACGCAGTAGAAGACGGAGTTGTGCACGACGTACGTCGGATCGTCGTGCGTGGTCGGCCGGGTGTCCTCGAAGCACCCGCCCTGATCGACGGCGATGTCCACCAGTACCGATCCCGGCCGCATCCGGGAGACCAGGTCGTTGGAAACCAACTTCGGGGCCTTGGCTCCGGGTACGAGCACCGCACCGATGACGAGGTCGGCTCCGAGGACGGCTCGCTCCAGCTCGTAGGAGTTGGAGATCACGGTCTGCAGATGCCCTTGGTAGATCCGGTCGGCTTCCCGAAGCTTCTCCACGTTGTTGTCGAGCACTACCACCTCGGCCTGCATGCCCAGCGCGATCGCTGCAGCGTTCATGCCGGACACACCCGCACCTATGACCACGACCGTCGCCGCATAGACACCGGAGACCCCGCCCAGGAGCAGGCCGCGCCCACCCTGCGCCCGTTCCAGGCAATGCGCCCCGCACTGGGGCGCCATCCGCCCGGCGACCTCGGACATCGGTGCCAACAGCGGCAACGACAGGTCGGGTAACTGGACGGTCTCGTAGGCGACCGCGTCGATCCCCGACGAGATCAGCGCCTTGGTGCACTCCGCTGACGCCGCCAGATGGAGGTAGGTGAACAAGGTCTGCCCCGACCGCATCCGGTGGTACTCCTCGGCCACGGGTTCCTTGACCTTGAGGACAAGGTCCGCTGCGCCCCAGACGTCGTCGGCAGTCGGCAGGATCTGTGCCCCGGCCGTCGCGAAGTCCGCATCCGGGATCAGCGACCCGGCGCCCGCATCGTGCTCGATCACGACCTCGTGGCCGGCCCGGATCAGTTCGGTGACCCCTGCCGGAGTCAGCGCGACGCGGTACTCGTGATTCTTGACCTCGCGGGGAACCCCGACCCTCATCGTCCGCATCCGCCCTTCCTCGCGTGAGCCACGTTGCCCACGATCGGAGTTTAGGGCCTGAGCGCGATGGGACCCATCACGTCACCGGTACGATCCTGGCGTCGACCAGTTGGCCGCTCTCGATCTCGAGGAGGCCCAGCGTGCCGTGTGGCTGGCGGCGCCGGTCGGTGGGCGAGCCCGGATTGAACAGCCGCAGTCGCTCGTCCGCGATGTCCATCGGAACGTGCGAATGACCGAAGACGACCAGTCGGCGGTCGGGAAAGGCCCGGTGCATCCGAGCCAACCGCCCAGTCGCGGACCCACTGTCGTGGATCATGCCGACGGGAAGACCGTCGAGGTCCAGGAGCAGTCGCTCGGGCGCCCCCCAATCGGTGATGTCCGGCCCGTCGTTGTTCCCCCGAACTGCATACACCGGTGCGTACGTCGACAGCTCGGCCAGGACGTCAGCGGTACAGATGTCGCCAGCGTGCAGGATCACATCTGCGGTACGAAGGTGCTCGGCGACTCGCGCCGGAACACCGCGCCAACGGCGGGGCGCATGGGTGTCGGCAAGGACGACCACGATCACGGCGGACGCAGCCCCTGCCAGTCAGCCGCCTTGGCGACGACGGCGGCCAGAACTCCGGCAACGGCCAACGAGTTGCGAATCCGGCCCGTCAGTACGGCGGCCTGCGCGTCGGCGAGCGCGACGTAGCGCACCTCGAGGTCCAGTTCCTCGGCGGAGAACTCGAAGTCGGCAGGGCGCTGCGCCGGGCTCAGATCCCGGGCCAGAAAGATCGTGACCTCCTCCGTGGAGCCGCCGGGTGAGGCGTAGAGATCCAGCAGCCGGTCCCAGCGCTGCGCGGCTACCCCGGCCTCCTCGACCAGCTCTCTACGCGCGGTCTCGACCAGCGGCTCGTCGGCGACGTCCTGCAAACCGGCGGGAACCTCCCAGAGATAACTGCGGACGGGATGGCGGTATTGGCGGATCATCACGATTCGATCCTGATCATCCAGGGCGACCACACCAACGGCCCCCGGATGAACTACGACGTCCCGGTGTCCGATGGAACCGTCAGACATTGCCACCTCGTCCTGACGTACCGAGACGATGTGCCCCTCGAAAACGGTCCGGGTGGACTGGATCGGGTAATTGGCCGGATCGGTGACAACCTCGTCCGCAAGAGCCTCATCCGCTCTACTCAATTCCAAACCCTGGCTCGCTTCGCTCGCGTTCGCTCCGCTCGACCACTCCGCCTCGTGCGCTTCGCGCAACGGGCGGTCCGCTCCTCCCTCGCTGGCGCTCGGTCGATGCTCCCGCCCTCTCGGCTCGGCTCGCTGGCGCTCGCTGCGATGCTCACTCACCGGGTAGCGGGTTCGACGTCGACGGGAATGCGCAGCGACTCCGAGCGGTCGAGGGCAGCGCGGACCAGTGCGGCGAAGAGCGGATGCGGCCGGGTCGGCCGGGACATGAACTCCGGATGTGCCTGAGTGCCCACGAAGAACGGATGCAGGTCACGGTCGAGTTCGGCGAACTCGACCAGCCGACCGTCCGGTGACAGGCCGGAGAAGACGAGTCCGGCAGCCTCGAGCCGCTCTCGATAGTCGTTGTTGACCTCGTACCGGTGGCGATGCCGCTCGTGCACCTTGGTTTCGCCGTAGGCGTCGGCAACGAGGGAACCCGGGGTCAACTCCGCCGGGTAGCTGCCCAAGCGCATGGTCCCACCCATGTCCCGCTCGCCCGCGACCACATCGAGCTGATCGGCCATCGTGGCGATCACCGGGTGATCGGTGGTGGGGTCGAACTCCGTCGAGTTGGCCGCGGTCAGACCGGCGAGATTGCGGGCAACGTCGATCACCATGCACTGCAGGCCGAGACACAGACCCAGCGTGGGAATGCCATTGGCCCGGGCGTAGGAGATGGCCCGGACCTTTCCTTCGATTCCGCGCACGCCGAAGCCGCCGGGCACGATGACGCCGTCAACGTCGGCGAGTTGCTGCGCCACCCCCGTGCTCGTCTCACAGTCATCGGAGGTGACCCAGCGGGTTTCTACATGCGTGTGATGGGCAAACCCGCCCGCCTTCATGGCCTCGGTCACCGACAGGTACGCGTCAGGCAGATCGACGTACTTGCCGACCAACGCCACCGTGACCGATTGCTTGGGCTTGTGCACGCGGTCGAGCAGGTCCGACCACTGGGTCCAGTCGACGTCGCGAAAGGGCAGACCGAGGCGTCGCACGACATAGGCGTCCAAACCCTCGGCGTGCAACACCTTGGGGATGTCA
>JALZIX010000412.1 GCA_030860025.1 Actinomycetota bacterium | reverse complement strand
TCCCAGCCGTCAAGGGCGAGCCGGGTGCGCAGCTCGGACCAGATTCGGTCATCCGACCAATCGTCCAACTGCTCCTCGAGCCCGACCTGGAGATACAGCCGGCTGATCGAGGGGGACCGCATGCTGTGCAACGTGAAGCCGTTGGGATGCCAGGCGTAGATCAGTTCGTCGGTCGAGGGCGGCGCCTGCGCGAGGATGCCGAGCCAGCCGTACGGGTAGTCGCGTTCCCACATGCGACCCAACGCCTTCGGAATGGCAGCCCGGGAGATGCCGTGCGACCCGTCGCAGCCGGCGATCACATCGCAGTCGATCCTCTGGCGGTCACCCTCTGAGTCGATGAAGGTCACGTACGGGCGACCAGAGTCCAAGTCATGTACAGCGGATTCGGACACCTCGAAGTGCAACGGCTGACCGGCCGCCAACCGCGCCGCAAATAGATCCTTGACGACCTCGGTCTGGCCGTAGATCCACACCGAGCGGCCGCACAGATCCGGAAAGTGGAGATGGTGGCGGGTCCCCGGCCACTGCAGATATATCCCGTCGTGGCGCAGCCCCTCACGATCCAGGCGCGCACCGACCCCGTTATGCCGCAGCAGGTCGACGGTGCCCTGCTCCAGGACGCCGGCGCGCAGTCGAGCCTCGACATAATCACGAGAGCGGTTCTCCACAATCACCGAATCGATGCCGGCCATCGCCAGCAAGTGCCCGAGCACCAATCCGGCCGGTCCGGCCCCGATGATGGCCACCTGGGTACGCATGCCGCAGACACTTCCCTGCTCGCGCCCGGTTCACCAGCGTTCCTGGGCTACCTCGAACCCGCCCGGTGGACGAATCCAGCGCATAGCCTTGTCGGCGATGAGCACGCCAGGCCCGGCCACCGCCTTGCCGCAGTTTCGGCGGGATCCCGCCGGCACCCATCCGCCGCTGCTGAGTCCGGACTACCGATCGACTCTGCTCCGCGCGCCACTCAGGGCGCCGGTGGATCTCCCGCAGCGGCTCACCGAGGTCACCGGTCCGGTTTTCGGCGACACCTTCGTACGGCCAGAGGATGCAGATCTCACGCGGGGGTACGCCGACGAGCCCGCGGGTCAACGGATCATCGTCTCCGGGCGACTGCTCGACGGCAACGGGCGGCCGATCCCCCGGAGTCTGGTCGAGATCTGGCAGGCCAATGCGGCCGGGCGCTACCGCCACGACCGCGACACCTGGCCGGCGCCGCTGGACCCGAACTTCGACGGAATGGGCCGCGCTCTCACAGACGACGATGGCCGGTACCGCTTCACGACGGTCAAGCCCGGCGCCTACCCATGGAAGAACCACCACAACGCCTGGCGCCCGGCCCACATTCACTTTTCGGTGTTCGGCCGATCGTTCACCCAGCGACTGGTCACCCAGATGTACTTCCCGGACGATCCGCTCTTCGGGCAGGACCCGATCTTCAACGCCGCCCCCGAGGCAGCCCGGAAACGGATGATTGCCGACTTCTCGCTGCCCGACACTCGGCCCGACTGGGCGTTAGCGTTCAGCTTCGACATCGTCCTGCGCGGCGCTGAGGCGACACCGTTCGAGGGGGATTCGTGAAGGCGACAGGCTTGCTGAGCACGCCGTCGCAGACCGTCGGGCCGTTCCTCTCGATCGGGATGACCTGGCGGGACGGCGACAAGGTCGTCCCCGAGGGCACGACCGGGGCGTTCTGGATTCGCGGCCACCTCCTCGACGGCGCGGGTGAGCCCGTGCCGGACGGCGTGATCGAGACCTGGCAGGCCGATCCGTACGGCCAGTTCGCCCACGCCGTGCAGCCGCTCGGGTCAGAGTCGGCAACCTTCGGCGGGTTCGGCCGCAGCCTTACGGGACCGGACGGTGCGTACGCCATCCACACGGTGAAACCGGGCCGGGTCGCTGACGGATCGGGTGGCTTGCAGGCACCACACGTCGACGTGTCGGTCTTCGCGCGCGGACTACTCCAGCGGGTGGTCATGCGGATCTACTTCGCCGACGAGCCGGGCGCCAATGTCGAGGATCCGGTCCTCGCCGGCCTCCCCGATGACGAGACCCGGTCCACGCTGATCGCCGAGCACGACGATGCCGGTGGCTACACCCTCGACATCCGGTTGCAGGGCGACCGCGAGACCGTCTTCTTCGCGGTCTGATTCACATGACCAGTGGCTTGTTCGCCCATACGCACGAAGGCGGCCATGTGCGCCAGGAGGTCAGTGGCCGGGCGTGGCTGAACGCCATGCTGGATGCCGAAGCGGCGCTGGCCGGCGCTTGCGCGGACACCGGGACCATCCCTACTGAGGCGGCCGAGGCGATCGCGGCTGCTTGCGCCGACCCCGACCCGTACGACGAGACCAGGCTGGGCGCGCTCGCGGCCGAGACCGGCAACCCGGTCGTCGGGTTGATCGCGGCTATTCGAAACGCGATCCCACCCAAGTTCGCCGAACACGTCCACTGTGGAGCAACCAGCCAGGACATCATCGACACTGCCGCGATGCTCGTGACCCGCCGGGCGATCACCGTGCTGCGCAAGGACCTCGCTGCTTGCGCCAGGGCTACAGCGGACCTCGCGGCGGGTTATCGAGATACGCCCATGGTCGCCAGGACACTCATGCAGCGCGCGGTCCCCACGACATTCGGGCTAAAAGCGGCTCTCTGGCTCGGCGCCATGGGCGCGGCAGACATGCGGCTGGCGGACGTTCAAGAGCGATTGCCGTCCCAACTAGGCGGGGCGGCCGGGACCCTCGGGGCCTACCCCGATCCCGACACCGGTTGGCGAATCTCGCAGGCCTTCGCTGCCCGGTTGGGTCTGGTTGCGCCCCGACTGCCCTGGCACACCAACCGGTACCCGATCGGCGACCTGGCCGGAGCCCTCGCCACGACGGCTGGAGTCCTGGGCAAGGTGGCCCTCGATCTGATCCTGCTCGCGCAGAACGAGGTCGCCGAGATCACGTTCGCACACGACGGGCGGGGCGCGAGTTCGGCGATGCCGCACAAGCGCAACCCGGTGGCCGCCATCGCGGCCCGCGCGGGCGCGAAGCAGGCACCTGGCTTGGCTGCCACCCTGTTCGCGGCAATGGAGCAGGAACACGAACGCGCCGCCGGCGCTTGGCAGGCCGAGTGGCCGATTCTGAGCCGCCTGCTGACCTGCACCGGCTCTGCGGCATTCTGGCTACGCGACGCGTTGGAGACGATCCAGCCCGACGAGCAGCGGATGGCGGTGAACCTCGCCGCGCTCGATTCCACTGCGTCGACCGAAAGCGCTGCAGTACTGGTGGATCGCGCTCTTGCTGACTACCGCACGACCACCGGCGAAAGCGACAATGGCACCAACGGCCGTGAGGGGACGAGTTGATGGGCGCTGTTGCCCTGCACCACCAGATCACCGGAGAGCCGGGTACGCCTGCCGTACTCCTGCTGAACACACTCGGGGGAACGCTGGAGATGTGGGAGCGCCAGCTGCCCGCGCTGGCCGAGCGCTTCCTGGTCATCAGGTGTGACACCCGGGGTCATGGCGAGTCGCCGGTTCCTCCCGGGCCGTACGAGATAGACGACATGGTGGACGATGCCGTCGCCCTGCTGGACAACCTCGACATCGAGCGGGCGCACATCGCCGGAGTGTCACTGGGCGGCATGGTCGCCATGCGCTTGGCTGCGCGCGACCCCGAGCGAGTCGGCCGGTTGGCTCTGCTGTGCACATCGGCGCAGATGGGCCCGTCCGAGACCTGGGCCGAGCGCGCAGCTACCGTGCGCGCCAAGGGAACTGCCGCGATTGCGGACATGGTCGTCGCGCGCTGGTTGACTGATGCCCACAAAGCCGCTGAGCCGCAGACCACCACGTACCTCCGCGAGATGATCGCGAGTACGCCGGCCGACGGCTACGCGGCTTGCTGCGACGCGATCCGGGAGATGGACCTGCGCGACGATCTGGCCGCAATCAAGGCGCCAACCCTGGTCGTTTCGGGGATCGAGGACCCGTCCACTCCACCGGAACACCAGCAGATCATCGCGGCCGGGATCACCGGCGCCCGACTGCTCGAGATCCCGGACTGCGCACACATGGCGCCCATTGACCAACCGGACGCCGTCACCGCGGCGCTCCTCGAACACTTTTCGGGGATGACCGGCGGTGGATGACGACGACCGGCGGGCCCAGGGCTTCCACGTACGCCGTCAGGTCCTTGGTGATGACCACGTCGATGCCGCTGTCGCACAGACGAGCCCGCTCACTGCCGACTTCCAGGATTACCTGACCCGAACGGCATGGGGCGAGATCTGGTCACGCCCTGGTTTGGATCACCACGCACGCAGCCTGCTCACGATCGCCCTGCTCACCGCGCTGGGCCACGAGATCGAACTGGCCATGCACATCCGGGCGGCGGTGCGGCGCAACGGCGTCACTCCCGCGCAGGTGGCTGAGGCGATCCTGCATGCCTCCCTCTATGCCGGCGTGCCTGCCGCCAATCGCGCGCTGGCTGTGGCCCAGCGTGAACTGGCGGCTTTGGGATATGCCGAAGCCGAACCGGAAAAGGGTCCGGCGACCTAGACGTCCTCGAGGCAGTGTGCGGCGCGCAGCCGTGACCTCGAGCGGGCCGATTCTGGGGTTGCGGGCCGCGAGTTAGCGTTCTGGCCATGTCAGAGGGCCGTCGCGGTGTGCTGTTCGGCATCGGCGCCTACAGCCTGTGGGGTCTGTTCCCGCTCTACTGGGTGCTACTGAAGCCCGCCGGTCCGCTCGAAATCCTGGCCCACCGCTTCGTCTGGTCGCTCGTCTTCGTGACCGTACTGATTGCCTTGGGTCGCAACTGGTCGAAGCTGCGCGCGGTTTTCCGAAGCGGCCGTACGACGCTCATTCTTGCCGCCGCAGCGATCTTGATCGCGGCGAACTGGTTCACCTACATCTACGGCGTCAACAACGGATTCGTGGTGGAGACCTCGCTCGGCTACTTCATCAACCCGCTGGTCAGTGTGGTGCTCGGGGTGCTGGTGTTCCGGGAGCGGCTGCGCCCGGCACAGTGGGCGGCGGTTGCCCTCGCCGCGATCGCGGTGCTCGTGCTCACCGTCGACTACGGGCGGCTGCCCTACCTCGCCTTGACTCTGGCCTTCAGCTTCGCCTTCTACGGGCTGCTGAAGAAGCTGGCCCCAGTGGAGTCCGCAGTGGGCCTGGCGGTGGAAAGCGGCGTGCTGGCCCTACCGGCCATCGCTGTCCTGGTGGTGCTGTCCACCCGCGGTGAACTCGCCTTCGGGCAGGTCAGCCTGGGCCACACGCTCTTGTTGCTGAGTGCCGGGGTGGTCACGGCGGTACCGCTGCTGTTCTTCGCCTCCGCCGCGCGGCGCGTGTCATTGAGCACTCTGGGGTTACTGCAATACCTCGCCCCCACATTGCAACTCATCCTCGGCGTGACCGTTTTCCACGAGGAGATGCCACCGGTACGGCTCTTCGGGTTCTGCCTGGTGTGGCTGGCGCTGTTGATATTCTCCCTGGACGGCCTCTGGGGAAGGCGTCCAGCGCCCTGTCCGGAGCAGCCAATTCCCGACGAGGCCATCCATCCCGTATCAGTGACACACAGATCAGGGTGAGCTCGGGCGAGCTGGATCGGCGTGCCGTGGAAACTGTGCCTGCCCATCCAGTTAGAGTGAGTACTGATCGAAATATCATGGTTGTAATTCCGCCATGTGAGGCTTGCCAGGAAGGTCACGTCGAAACCATGAAGTCGAGTTCTGCGCCCGGGCAGCACCTCGATCAGACGTCGGACGATTCGTTCCTCGAGAGCGGCCTCGATGCCGTGGGCCTCCCTCGACGGGATCGAGAGATCCTGGGCTTCGAGCGGCAGTGGTGGAAGTACGCCGGGGCCAAGGAGCAAGCGATCCGGGATCTGTTCGACATGTCCGCGACCCGCTATTACCAGGTGCTCAATGGTCTGATCGACCGTCCCGAAGCACTCGCTTTCGACCCGATGCTGGTCAAGCGTCTGCGCCGGCTGCGAGCAAGCCGTCAACGTCAGCGATCGGCACGTCGGCTCGGCATCGACCTGGAGCGCTGAGCGCCCAAACCGTGGCCGGATGGCCGGTGCCGCGTGCTGCCGGGATCGCTAGTGTTGGCCGCAAATGGGCAGGCATAGTGCAGATGCCGCGTCGGGTCCTCCCGGCGATGACATCGGCCCGCCCGGCGAATATGGCCGCGACCGTTCCGAAGCGCCGACGATGCGCCCGCCGGTCACACCGGCGCAGCGCAGACGCATCATCGCCGCCATCGGGATGACCGTGGTCGGCTTGATCCTGCTGGTATTCGGCTTCATCTCGCTGACCTCGACTGATGACCCGCCGAGTGCGGCAAGCCAGGAAACCTTGGCAACGGCTGCTACGACGACGACGGTGACAACCACGATGACCGCCGTTTCCACGACACCGCCGAGCACGTCGTCCTCAGTCGGATCCCCGGCCCCCGTGGTCCTGCCCGTCACGGTCCTGAATGCCAGCCCAGATCTGACTCCTGGCTTGGCGACTCGGGTCGCCGACACGTTGGCGGCCGCCGGATGGCCGATCGCTGACGTCCAGAACTACGACGCGAGCCAGATCGCCGTGACCACGGTCTATTTCACCCCCGGCAACGCTGCAGAGGAAACCGCCGCCCAGACCCTGGTCACTCAGTTCCCGGAGATTGCCGGGGGAGCGCAACCGAGATTCCCGGATCTGGGCGGCTCTGGCCTGACCGTGGCCGCCGTGGGGGACTGGCTGCCCTAGCCAGTCACCTTGCGTTCGGTTGCTGGTTCGGTGGTCGCCTCCGGCTCGGTGGTCGCCTCCGGCTCGGTGGAGTCGGCCGCGGGACGGTCGACAACCTGCGGCTTCTCGGGATCGGAGTCCGGCTCGGCGTCGTCGTCCTCCCGGCCCGGCGTGCGCAGGTTCCACCTGGTGATCACGAACCGGAACAGGAAGTAGTAGATCGCTGCGAAGACCAAGCCGATCGGAATCAGCAGGAGCGGCTTTTGGGCGATCCCGAAGTTCAGGATGTAGTCGATCGCCCCCGCCGAGAACCCGAAGCCATGGTGGATGTCCAGCGCGTTGACCAGTGCCATCGAGACGCCGGTCAGCAGTGCGTGGATCAGATAGAGCGGCCAGGCCACGAACAGGAACGCGAATTCGATCGGCTCGGTCACTCCGGTGATGAACGACGTCAAGGCGGCCGCGGTCATGATGCCGAGCACAGCCTTCTTCTGGCTCGGTCGAGCCGTGTGGGCGATCGCCAGTGCGGCCGCCGGGAGCGCGAACATCATGATCGGGAAGAAGCCGGTCATGAAGATTCCGGCGTCCGGGTCGCCCGCGAAGAACCGATTGAGGTCACCCTGGACACCTTCGTATTCGCCGACCTGGAACCAGAGGAGCGAGTTCACGATGTGGTGCAGACCCAGCGGGATCAGCAGCCGGTTCACCACGCCGAAGATCCCGCCACCGACGACGGCGCTGCCGGTGAGCGCCTCACCGAGATTGGTCAGCAGCGCGTCGAACAACGGGTAGAGCAGACCCAGGAGCACGCCGAGCACGATCGCCGCGAAAGCAGTGATGATCGGGACGAAGCGGCGACCGCCGAAGAAGGCCAGGTAGTCCGGCAGCTTTATCCGGTAGTACCGCTGCCAGAGCAGTGCAGCCATGATCCCGATCAAGATGCCGCCGAGCACGCCGTAATTGATCGGATCCTGTTCGGCGCCTTCTGCCGGCTCTCCGTTGACGTAGGGCGCCATTGCGGTGAAGACGCCCTCCAGCACGACGTAGCCGATGACCGCGGCCAACGCGGTCGAGCCGTCGGACTTACGCGCAAATCCGATCGCGACACCAACCGCGAAGATCAGCGGCAGGTTCCCGAAGATTGCCCCACCGGCCGCGCCGAGAACGTCGGCGACCGGCAGGATCCAGTCGGCGGACCCGCCGAGTCCGTCCGCCCCGAGGAGGTCGGGCTGTCCGAGTCGGAGCAGCAACGCGGCGGCCGGAAGCGCCGCGATGGGAAGCATCAGACTCCGGCCAAGCCGTTGGGCTCCGGCAAGTCCCCTGATCTTGCGCCCGCTTTCAACGGTCGCGCTGGTGGTACTCATGATCTTCCTCCTTGGGTGGGAAGCTGGCCGGGACTCATCCGGCGATCCAGCGACATGTTGACCTGGTAGCGGTCGCCCCGGTACCAGGACAGGGTGTGCTCGACGACCAGTTGCCCGGCCGAGGACGTCCGGCGAAAGGCGAGCAGCGGGATCCCGGCAGGGAGACCCATCAGCTTGATCCGCCGATCGTCGGCCGACTCCGCCCACACGGTCTGCTGGGCTGAGTCGACGCCGAGGCCATAGACCTCGGAGAACAGGGTGTAGAGCGACTCGCTGAGGTCGTGTTCGTCCAGGGCGGGTAGCAATTTTTCGGGGAACCAGCCGAGCTCCAATGCCATCACGTCGCCGCCGGCGATCCGTAGCCGTTCCAGTCGCCACGCCTTGGCGCCTGCCTCCAGGCGCAGTGCCGCGGCCTCGCGGGCCGGGGGGGTGCGCAGTTTGACGTCGAGCACTCGGGTCTTGGGCTCCAGGCCACGCCGGCGCATGTCGTCGGTGAACGAGGCAAGGTGCAACTGCGACTCGACGCGCTCACCTGCGACGAAGGTGCCCTTGCCGTGCACGCGGTAGAGCAGCCCTTCGCTGACGAGCTGACCGATCGCCTCGCGGACGGTTGCTCGGCTGACCTCGTGCCGGGCCATCAGCTCGCGCTCGGAGCCGATCGGAGTATGGGCGAGGCCGTCCTGAAGGGCGACCGACCTGAGGATCTCGCGCAACTGGACGTGCTTGGGCACGGGTCCGTCAGGCAGCGCATCTGCGGACACCGGAGGCTCCTCTCAGGGTGCGTTTCCGACTGCCACTGGAGTGCTGGCCACTGCTGGACCGGACTGGTACGGTCCAGTTGCTGACGGTGAGAATGTCCGAGGCCGCACGCGGTGTCAAGCGTTGGATCGAGGAGTCCTGAATGCAACTCCTGGCCGCTCACAGCGCCGTTCTCGACGGCCGGTTGGTAAGTCCCGGTTGGGTGCTGTTCGACGAGAGCGTGCAGGAGATCGGGGAGGGCATCCCGCCGGCCCGCGTCCTCGATGCTGCCTCGGCGCACAGCACCCTGGTCGACGGTGTCCTGTGCCCGGGTCTGGTCGACATCCAGGTCAACGGTGCCTTCGGGGTGGACTTCGCGGTGGCCACCGATGAGGAGTGGGTCCGAGTCGCCCAGCAGATGACCGGCACGGGCGTCACGGCCTTCGTACCCACCCTCATCACTGCGCCCATGGCGGAGTTGGCCGAAGGACTGCGGGCGTACGCCGGGCATGAAGCCCGGATCGCGGGGGTGCAGGGAGCGGCCCGCCCCCTGGGCATGCACATCGAAGGACCCTTCCTGTCCGAGCGTCGCCGTGGTGCCCATCGCGCCGAACTCCTCCGCGACCCCACTCCGGATCTGGTCGACGCCCTGGTGGCGGCAGCGTCGGGAAGTCTCACCTACCTGACCCTGGCGCCGGAGCGTGCCGGTGCCCTGGATGCGGTCGGCCAGTTGGTGAGCAACGGAGTCCGGGTTGCATTGGGCCACACCGATGCCGACGCGCCGACCGTACGAGCGGCCGCCGACGCCGGGGCGAACCTGGTCACGCACCTCTACAACGCCCAACGACCAATGCGCCATCGTGATCCCGGCACAGTCGGCGCAGCGCTGACTGATCATCGGCTGACCTGTGGCCTGATCGTCGATCTGCACCACGTCGTCCCGATCGCGGTCGAGGTCGCCTTTCGGGCCGGGGTCGGTGGGATCGCGTTGGTCACCGATGCAGTCGCGGCGATGGGGATGCCCGCAGGCGTGTACGAACTCGGCGGCGATCGGGTCGACGTTGCCCCAGGCCTACCGCCACGTCGCGCGGACGGTGCGATCGCCGGATCGGCGCTGCGGATGGACGAAGCGATCGCCAACTCGGTGCAGCACTGTGGCGTAGACCTCGCGACAGCCGTCAACGCCGCGACCCGCGTACCCGCTCATGCGGTCGGTCGACGGGACCTCGGAACGCTGGCCCCGCAGGTGGCCGCCGACCTGACCTGGTTGGGGGATGACCTGCGGGCCCGTCGCACCTGGGTCGGCGGTCAACTGGCCTGGAGCCGGGACCGCGAAGCGGCCAGCGTGACCACGTGACCGCTCACCCCCTGTCCAGCCAGATGGCGCGCGAGATCGCAGAGCAACCGGCCGCGGTCCATCGCACCCTGGAGAGCCTGATCCCGCTGCGCCATGACGTGCGCACCCTGGCAACCGGTCGCTCCCAGGTGCTCTTCGCGGCGAGGGGGACCTCGGACAATGCGGCGGTCTACGGCCGCTACCTGCTCGAGACCCACAGCCGCGTCTCAGCCGCCCTCGCCGCTCCCAGCATCGCCACGCACTACCGCGCCGAGCGCGACCTGTCGAACACCGTGGTGGTCTCGTTGAGCCAGTCCGGACAGACCGCCGAGATCGTCGAGACCCAGGCCTGGGCCCGACGCTGTGGCGCCGCGACGGTGGCAGTCACCAACGATGCGACGAGCGCACTTGCCGCCTCGGCTGACCTCCCGATGATCACGCAGGCCGGCCAGGAGTTCGCCGTACCGGCCACGAAGTCATACACCGCCCAACTTGCCGCACTCGCCGTTCTGGCGACTGCCCTGGCACCTGAGCCGGAGTCGCTGGACAGCGAGCTACACGGGGTACCAGACGAGATCGAGTGGCTGCTTGGGCAGCGCGACAGCATCGATGATGTCGTGTCCGCGCTGGCAGGGGCGGATTCCATCCTGGCCACCGGCCGCGGCCTGGTGCTCGGGACCGCCCAGGAGGTCGCGCTCAAGATCGAGGAGACTTGCCTGCGCCCGGTGCGCGGCCTGTCCTACGCCGATCTGAAGCATGGGCCGATCGCGATCGTGCGCGAAGGTCTGATCGCGGTACTAGTGGCCTCGGCCGACGGGCCGATGGTCCCGGCCATGGTCGAGTTGGCCGCCGACCTCACCGCCCGCGGTGCCACCGTGATCGGCTTCGGCGGCGACGAGGATTTCCGGTCGACCTGCCATCTCGCCGTACCCGGTCCCAGGCTGACCGAAGTGGTGGCGCCGCTGGGCCTGATCGTCGGCCCGCAGCTGGCCGTCGAGATGCTCGCGCGCCATCTCGGACTCGATCCTGACGCTCCTCGGGGGCTGTCCAAGGTCACCCAGACAGATCAGCCCACCCACCCACCCCGCCCGCCCGGCCAACCCAACCCACGAAAACCCCACCCACCCGGAGGCATGTCATGAGTACGCAGGCAGAACAGATCGTTGCCGGTCTCGGCGGCGCGGACAACATCCTGGACTTGGAGCCATGCATCACCCGGCTGCGCTCGGAGGTCAGGGATGCCTCGTTGGTCGACGACGCCGCGCTGAAGGCCGCTGGGGCACACGGCGTTCTGCGCTCGGGCACGGTCATCCAGGTCATCGTTGGGCCGCAGGCGGACAACATCGCGAGCGACATCGAGGACCTGATGTGACCACCCGGGTGCTGGCGCCGATGGCCGGCCGGGTCCTCCCGCTGGGCGACGTGCCGGATCCAGTGTTCGCCGAGGCGATCGTCGGGCCGGGCCTGGGGATCGACCCGGTGCGAGCGCCCACAGACGTGGTCTCGCCGGTGGCCGGCCTCCTGCTCAAGCTGCACCCGCACGCATTCGTGGTGGTCACTGACAGCGGCGCGGGCGTGCTGGTTCACCTGGGCATCGACACCGTGCAACTCAACGGTGCCGGCTTCACCCTCCACGCGGACGAGGGCAACCAAGTCGCCGCCGGGCAGCACCTCATCTCCTGGAACCCGGCCGAGATCGAGGCCGGAGGTCGGTCACCGGTTTGTCCGGTGATCGCACTCGAAGCGACGCCGGATCAACTCGGCGACCTTGCTCAGTCCGGGGACGTCCAGCCGGGGGAGTTGCTCTTCACGTGGTCGGCGTGAGCACGTCGGCGATACCGGACATCGCCGGGATGGATGCTGCACTGTTCGACCTGGACGGGACCCTGGTCGACAGTGAACGGGTCCACCGTGCGGCCTGGAGGTCCTTTTTCGACTCTCGCGGCTGGGAGGTCTCAGAGCAGACCTACGTCGACCACTTCCTCGGCCGGCGTGGCGCCGACACCTTCCGCGGGCTGGACGGACCGTGGACAGGCCATGACCCGGATGTGCTGCTCTCCGAGGTCCTCGGGCACCTGTCGGAGATCGAACTGCAGCCATTGCCGGTACGGGGGGCGGTCGCCCTTGTCCGCGCCCTTCATGCACAAGGAATCCCGGTGGCGGTCGTCACCTCCGCCGTACGCGCGTGGGTCGGAACCAGCCTTGCCGTGCTGGGGGTCGCCGACCTGGTGACCACGGTCGTCGGTGCCGAGGATGTCCGCGCCGGCAAACCGAACCCGGAGGGATATCTCGAGGCGTGCCGTCGGCTCGGGGTCGCCCCGTCTCAGGTCACCGCCTTCGAGGACTCGACCTCCGGCGTCAGCGCCGCGGTAGCCGCGGGAATCTCACCGGTGATCGGCGTCCTCACGACGACCTCGGGCGACGCATTGCGGTCGGCCGGGGCCACGCACCTGATCGATGACTTCGCTGCCGTCGAGATCGCGCCGAGCCGATAGCCCTGCGTACGTAAATTTGCGTATCTCGTGACCGTACGGAACTAACGGTTCACGACCGGGCGTTGACCGACCATGCCGCAGTCGCGATCCCTGACGTTGCCGCGCCCGGGCATGGTGAACGGGGGGCAGCGTCTTCTGGCCCTTGCGCTGCTGCTCGCCCTGGCCGCAGCCGGACAGATCGTGGTAGCCAGCTCGGCCGGTGCCGTCGAGGGCGTGAGCGTCGAAACAATGACCGTGGACGCCGCTGGAACTGGCAACGTCGAACTCGACACCAGCCTCTACCTGCCTGCGACAGCAGCGGCGGAGCCGGCCCCGGCGGTCGTGATCGGGCACGGCTTCGGCGGATCCAAGGACAGCGTGGACACCCAGGCGCAGGCGCTGGCTGGGGCTGGCTACGTCGTCCTGACCTACTCCGCTCGGGGGCACGGTGCGAGCGGGGGGCTTATCGGACTGAACGATCCGGACTTCGAGATCGCCGACCTGTCGCAGATGATCGACCTGCTCGCCGATCGGCCCGAGGTCCAGGTGGATTCCGACGGGGACCCGGTGGTCGGGGTGACCGGCGCCTCCTACGGCGGTGCGCTCAGCCTGCTCGGAGCCGCCTACGACGACCGGATCGACGCGATCGTCCCTGAGATCACATGGAGCTCCTTGACCAGGGCGCTGTTTCCCGATCAAGCCGGTTCCCCGGAGGACGAAGCCTTCGCTGGAGCCCCGGCTCCAGCCGACGACGGGGTCTTCAAGAAGCTGTGGGCTGGACTGTTCTTCAGCACATCGGGCCTGCCTACCCCCGGATCGGCGGGCGGCGGGAGTCCCGAGGCGTTGGCCGGCGCAGATCTGACCTGCGGCCGCTTCCGCACCGAAATCTGTGCTGCCTATCAGGAGGCAGCCGTCACCGGGCGCCTGACTCCCGAGATCTCCGCGATCCTCGACCGGTCCAGCCCCGCAAGCGTGCTCGACCGGATCGAGGCACCGACTCTGCTGATCCAGGGAATGGCCGACACCCTCTTCCCGCTCAGTGAGGCCGATGCCAATGCCCGCGGCATCGCCGAGAACGGGACTCCGGTGAAGGTGGTCTGGTACCGCGGCGGGCACGACGGCAGCACGGACCCCGACGATGCCGTACGACTGCGCAACCTGATGCTTACCTGGTTCGACCACTACCTCAAGGGCACCGGCCCAGATCCGGGAACCACCTTCGAGTTCCCCGAGCCCAACGGATTGGCGGCTGGTCTCTCGGCATCTGGGGACGCCGACGAGCGGATCAGCAGCGTTCCCGCGTACCCAGGTCTGCCCAGCAACGACGGATCCGCTCCGGACGCGGAGAGCAGCGATTTGGCACTCTCGGGTCCTCCCGTGCAGTTGATCGTCAACCCGGCCGGCGGGCTGCCGGCCGCGATCTCGACCATTCCGGGGCTCTCTGCCGGGCTGAGTTCGCTCGGCGGCGCACTGGGCGGTGGTGCGCTGCTTGACATCCCGGGACAGTCAGCCTTCTTCAGCACGGCGCCCGTAGAAGGTCGTACGGACATCGTCGGGTCGGTACGCAGTCAGGTGCTCGTCGCGTCACCCACGGGTACGGCGGTGCTGTTCGCCAAGCTGTACGACACGACCGAGGACGGATCACCGACGTTGCTGGGCGGCGCCGCGCCGCTACGGCTCTCGGGGTTGTCCGCGGACGCCGCGTCGGCCGAGCCGGTCGACATCACGCTGCCACCGATAGTGCACCGATTGGAAGCCGGTCACTCGCTTGTCCTGGTGCTGAGTACCACCGACCAGGGTTACAGCTCTCCGGTCGAACCGCAGGTGTACGGGCTTGGTCTACCGTCGGGTGCCGGATTGACCGTGCCAACCGTGAC
>JALZIX010000411.1 GCA_030860025.1 Actinomycetota bacterium | reverse complement strand
CGCTTGGCGTCGCCGGACTTCCGCGCCCGGACGAGCTTCTCGGTCGCGTCGTCCACCTTGTCCCGCATGCTGGCCAGCATCGGGTTCTCGTTGGCCGCGGATCCGGCCCAGCGGGCGTCGAGCGCCTGCCGGACCTTGGCCTCGACCGCTCGCATCCGGTCGTCGAGGGGCTGGATCGCATCGCGCGGAACCTTACCGACCTTCTCCCACCGATCCAGGATCCCGCGCAACGCGGTCTGGGCTCCCTGCGGGTCGGCGGTCGGGTCCATCCGCTCGGCCTCGGCCAGCAACTCCTCCTTGCGAGCCCTGTTGCCCTCGTACTCCGCGTCCTGCTTGTTGAAGACCGCGGTGCGGGCGGCGAAGAAGGCGTCCTGAGCTGCTCGGAACTTCATCCAGAGCTCATCCTCGGCCTCACGGCTCGCTCGGGGAGCGGCTTTCCACTGGGTCATCAAGCGCTTCATCCGGCTGGCGGTAGGTGTCCAATCCGTCGAGGAGGCCAACTTCTCCGCCTCCAGGACAAGTTGGGCCTTCTGCTCACGCGCGGTCTCGCGCTGGCGGTCCAACTCGGCGAAGTGGGCGCCGCGATTCTTGCCAAACGCGTCTCGCGCAGCAGCAAACCGCTTCCAGAGCTGGTCGCCGACCTTTCGCTCCGGGCCGCGGATCGCCTTCCACTCCTCAGCGATGGCCTTGAACCGCTCTCCGGCGACCTTCCACTGCTTGCTCTCGGCCAGTTTCTCCGCCTCGACGCAGAGGGCCTCCTTCTGTGTGGTCGCCTTCGCTCGCTCGGCGTCGCGGCGTTCGTTCTCAGCGACCTGGGCAGCCTGTGCTGTGGCAGTCAGTTGCTCGGCACGACGGCGCAGCCCAGCCAGGTCTCCGACCACGGCGGCGGTGTCCAGGCTCGCGCCTATCTCACGAGACTTGGCGATCACCTGGCCGGGCTTGGTGGCTCCAGACTTGAGCCGTTGCTCGAGCAGCGCCACCTCGGTGACCAGGTCCTCGAACCGCCGGGTGAAATGCGCCAGCCCGCTGTCGGCATCTCCGGCCTGCCAGGAACCCACAACCCGCTCGCCGTCCGCAGTCCGCACATAGACGGTGCCGTCAGCATCCACGCGCCCCCAGGAGGGCGGCTCGGGTTCCTCGCTTGCCATGGCGCGCATTCTCACACGGACGCCACGGCGTCCGCCCAGTGACGGCAGAGGCGATGGTCGAGAATGGCGACATGATCGTGGCCGCGGCCTTCTGTCCCATGCCGCCCCTCCTGCATCCGCAGGCCATGGGGCCCGCAGGGGGGGAACTGGGAAATCCGCTGCGGTCAGCCTGCGCGGGCGTCCTCGATCGAGCCCTCGCCCAGGAGCCGGACTCGGTCCTAGTCTTGGGTACAGGGTGCGCAGATGCGGTGTTCGAGCCGCGAGAAGCAGGAGATCTCTGCGGGTACGGGGTACCCGTTCGGGTGGGCTTCGACGGGCCACCCGACCACCAGCGGATCCACATGCCCCTGCCGCACACACTTGGCAGCTGGCTGCTCGACGAGGCCGGCTTCACCGGGAAGCGCGTGGGCCTGACCGCAGGGAGCGCGGCGCCGGATTGGTCGCTCAGCCGCTGGGCGGTGCTGGTCATGGGGGATGGGAGTGCACGGCGTACGGAGTCCTCGCCCGGTTGGTACGACCCTGATGCGATTCCCTTCGACGACTCCGTGCTGGCCGCCCTCGCCAGTGGCGATGCCGCGGGCTTGCGCGACCTGGACGAGGGGGTCGGCGAGCGGGTAATGGCTGCCGGTACGGCCGCCTGGCGTAGCGCGGGTGCGCTGCTTGCTGGCCTGTCCATGAGCCCAACCCTGCATTTCGCCGACGACCCGTTCGGTGTGTATTACCTCGTTGCCAGCTGGGTCGCCCCGCCATGAACGACCGGGTGAGACGGGTCATGGCAATTGTGGGGCCGACCGCGACGGGCAAGTCGGATCTGGCTGTCGCGGTTGCCCAGCGGGTCGGCGCGGAGGTGGTCAACGCCGACTCCATGCAGCTCTACCGCGGGATGGACATCGGCACTGCCAAGCTGACCCTTGACCAGCGAAGGGGTGTGCCGCATCACCTCCTCGATGTCTTGGACGTGACTCAGACCGCCACCGTGGTCGGCTATCAGCGCGCGGCCAGGTCCATAGTGGACAAGATTCTCGGTCGGGGTCGTACGGTCATCCTGGTTGGGGGTTCCGGCCTGTATCTGCGTGCAGCACTGGATGATCTGGACTTCCCGGCCACCGATGCCGATGTGCGCGGGGAACTTGAAGCCGAGCTCGCGACCCATGGATCCATCCCCTTGCACACCCGGCTGGCGCGATCAGACCCAGCCGCTGCCGCCTCCATCCACCCGCACAACGGGCGCAAGATCGTCCGCGCCCTGGAAGTCGTCAAGCTGACCGGTCAGCCCTTCCGCGCGTCGTTACCTGAGCCGCTGGATCGCTACAAGACAACCTGGATCGGTCTCGATGACGACCCAGCCAGGCTGGACGAACGGATCACCAGGCGGGTGGACCGAATGTGGGCGGACGGGCTGGTCGGCGAGGCCGAGCACCTCATAACACAGGGCCTGCGCGACGGCGTTACCGCCAGACGTGCGCTGGGGTACTCCCAGGTGCTTCGCATGCTCAATGGTGAGCTCTCCGAAGACGAGGCACGGCTGATGACACAGCAGGCCACCAAACGGTTTGTCCGGCGACAGCGCTCGTGGTTCCGGCGCGAACAGCGGATCGAATGGCTTCCCGCAGGCGAGCCGGGACTGGTGCAGCGCACGATCGAGGCGCTGCTCGCACCTACGATTACTCCGTGACGCGGTTTCTGAAGGGGCACGGCACCGAGAACGATTTCATCCTGCTGCCCGACCTGGCCGACTCTGATCCCGCGGCGGAGGTACCCACGCTGACGACCGAGCAGGTCCGCCGGCTGTGCGATCGACACGCCGGAATCGGTGCCGACGGGGTGCTCCGCGTCCTGCCCGTCGGTGCCGCCACCGACGCCGAGGGCCTGGAGACGGGCGGTGCCAGGTGGTTCATGGACTACCGCAACTCGGACGGCTCGGTCTCGGAGATGTGCGGGAACGGTGCGCGACTGTTCGCCCGCTACCTGCTGGATGCCGGCCTCGAGTCCGCCGCGGTCTTCGACCTCGCCACCAGGGGGGGCACCCGTCGGGTCACCGTGGCCGAATCCGGAGACGTGTGCGTGGACCTGGGACCCGCCACCGCCGGGCTGGACTCGATGACCAAGGTGGGGGGCGAGGAATTCCCCGGCCGGCAGGTGTCCATGACCAACCCGCATCTGGTCTGCATCACCGATGTGGATGTGCGGAAGCTGGACCTGTCCCAACAGCCG
>JALZIX010000395.1 GCA_030860025.1 Actinomycetota bacterium | reverse complement strand
TATTGATTGTGGCGGCCGGGCTGTCCCTGTTTCTGCTGGTCTTGCGAGATCGGGCCGCCATCAAGGCAAGAAGGCCGGTAGAGCGGCCGGCTTCAGACAGTCCACGTCTTCGCCATGTCCTTCGTGCGGTGCAATTCGTCGTTCCAGTCGTGCTTCTTCTTTGGCTGTTCATCGCGCCTATGACCGACGACGACGGTTACTACGCTGCGATGGCCAGAAATAGTCCGCTCGAAGGCTATGTAGGCAATTATTATCAGTTGCTCAATCAGAGCTTCACGCCTTTCACGTGGTTCTACCGGGTGCTCGGCTACTGGGACTCACTCGTAGGCAGCAGCCAGGTCCTCCTACGAGTCCCAGCGCTTCTGGCCGGGTTGCTGACGTGGACACTCCTACAACGATTCATCGGCAGAACGCAGCTCATCGCGACAAGTATCTGCTCGAACAAGTACGCTGAAATCACCGTTTCAGTGACACTTGCAGTCACCTTCCTGGCCTGGTGGCTTCCGTACGACATGGGGGTCCGGCCGGAGGGAATTGTTGCGCTGTTGTCGGCAGGCGTACTCGTCGTCGTGCAATCGGCAATCCGAACGCAGAGCCTTGCTTTTGTGGCCCTCGGCCTGCTGCTGGCCGGCTTGTCCGTCGTGTGTCACCCCACTGGCTTCATTGCTCTCGCACCGCTTGTGGCGGGGCTCCCTTCGATGTGGCCCGTCATTCGTGGCGAGGACCGTCGTTCGACAGCGCACAACGTTCTGGCCGTGATCGCACCGGCTGGCCTGGTCAGCGCCGTCGCCTTCGGCGACGGGTCCCTACGAGACTTCATTCATGGTCAAGAAATCTTCCTGAGCCGATTCGCGCAGAGCACATGGTACGAGGAATACAACCGCTACGGCCTTCTGCTCAATTCTATTCCCATGGGTTCGTACGCCAAACGTGCGGCGGTCCTGTTGGGTTTGATCTGCCTCCTGTGGTTTGCCGTGCTGGTGGCAGCCGGTCGCGGCCGGGGTTTGCGGCTGAACTCAGCGTTCTTATTGACCGGATACAGTCTTGCGCTTGCTCTGATCTTCCTATGGCTGACACCAAGTAAGTGGACGCATCACTTCGGTAGTCTTGCTGCCCTCGGGCCCGCCTTCCTTACGATGTTCCTGCTGTCCGCACCCGCCATCGCGTCCCGATTCACCGGCCTCAAGCGGATCGCTCGCCCGGTTACCTTGGCCATAGCCTTTTCGGCGATCGTCGTATTCGTCTTGTCCTTCCGTGGACCGAATTCATGGCCCTATTCATGGATGCTGGGCATGACTCATGCCGATCTCCCACCGGGTGTTGGACCGGTGACCTTCGCGAGTCTTCCGCTCTGGGCAGGCGGTTACGGCCTGGTCGCCGCTGTCCTGGTCTGGTGGGCGCGGCGTCGGAACTTGTCCTGGCGACCGATCGGCTCCTTGATCACCGCCTCGACGATGGCTGTCCTTTTTCTGACGCTCTCTACCGGTTACCTTCTCGCGAGCTTCGGCCTTGCCACCGTAAAGACCTGGGACACATATTCTCCTATGGCCGGAAACTTGCAGGATCCCCTGGCCACGGAGTGCGACGCGGCAGGGGCCATCGACGTGCTCGCGGACTCGACGGCGCAGCCACTGCCTGGCGCCGCCCAGGAGTCCCCCGCCGGTCAGGAGAACACCGGGTCACCGTTCATCGAAGGGGGCGGGTTCTTCCCCGCCGCTCCTCCACCGGGCGGCATCGGGTCACCCGCCGCCTCGCGTGTCTGGGGCTCGCTGGCCGGACCCCAGGAAGAGGAGGCAACCGGCGACTACGCCTCCCCATGGTTTGCCCTTCCCAGAGACTTGGACGGTGACAAGGCCGTGGGCATCCTTGCCGCCGGACGCTTGGACGGAGGTAACAGCCTTGTCGTGGAATATGCGAGGCTTTCATCCGGCCGACCGTACGTCGTTGACCGGCAGGAACTCACCGACTCAATAGACAGTCCCGTGTGGCGTTCTATAGCCCTGGACGTCGAAGATCACATCGGTGCCGACGGAAGGGTCCTCCGAGTGGTTGCTACTGATGCCACTGTGGACACAGGAGGATGGTTGGCCTTCACAGCGCCATCAGTTCAAAGTGAGATTGAGCTTCAGGACTACATCCCCATGGATGCGGCCGTTGGAGTCTCGTGGCAATTCTCGTTCCTGTTTCCGTGCCAACGCCTACCGACGGTTCAGAATGGCATCACTGAGCCGATTGAGTACGGCGTGGTGTATGGAACGGAGGGAACGAATGGCCTTGATGACAACACCTGGACGATTTACGCCGGCGGATTGTTCGGCCCTGTCTCGCGTGTTGCCGGGATAGTGCAACTGCCGGCGCAGCTGCGCGATGCCCCAGACATCTCGACACTGCAGGTGTACCGATTCGATAACCCGTATCCGAGCCAGGCTTATGAGCTACGCGCCGGGACCAGGACGCTACTGGGTTGGGAACAACCGTCGTGGTGAGAATCGAATCTCGGAATCCGGTCATGCGCGGGCCCTGTCAGAGGGCTCGCCAGGCCCTTCGCCGAACCGATACCGCCATCCTGGTCACCGTGCAAGGGCTGGTGCCGGATCGAGCCATCGCACTCGCCCGAGTTCTGTCTGTCATGGGCGAACACGCGGCTGCGTGGTTGGCCATTGGGACGCTCGGCGCAATGTCGGCTCAGGGACGTCGACGACACGAGTGGTTGCGCGCCACTCGCGCGGTGCTGTTTGCCCACGCGGCCGCAGTCCTCATCAAGCGCCTGCTTCGCAGGGCCCGCCCGTCTGACCCCCGAGTCAAGGTCCTGGCAGCCACGCCGAGTGCGCTGAGCTGCCCTTCCGCGCACGCGTCTTCGACGACTGCAATGGCCATGACCTACGCTCCGTTGATGGGCGTGGGCGCAGGCGCCCAAGCTGTGAGCGTCGGAGGAATGGCCATGTCACGGCTCGTTCTGGGAGTCCACTTTCCCAGCGATGTCGCGCTCGGCGCCGGCCTGGGCTGGGTCGTGACGACACTGCTGAGACATGCCCGACAGGAGGCGCTGAGGCCGTGAGCGTCGACGTCCCCAAAGCCCAATCAGCCACGACACAAGCCCTGCTGCCTGGACTGATCGGTTCGATCCGACCCCGGCAGTGGCTCAAGAACGTCTTGGTCGGTGCAGCACCGGTTGCCGGAGGAGTCCTGCTCGCGCCTGGAGTCCTGATCAACACCGCCGTCGCATTCGCGACATTCTGCCTCGCCGCCTCGGGCATCTATCTCGTCAACGACGTACGAGATGTCGAGGCCGACCGGACGCACCCCACCAAACGCCGCCGACCGATAGCCGCCGGCGCCGTTCCGGTTCCGTTGGCCTTGACCGTCGCCGCGCTCCTGCTGCTCGCCGCGCTCGGAGTGAGCCTGATCGCCACGGTCGAGCTACTGGTCGTCGTCGCGGTCTATGAAGCCGTCCAGCTTGCCTACTGCTTCGGACTCAAGCACCAGCGGGTGCTCGACTTGTGCATCGTTGCTTCCGGCTTCCTCCTGCGCGCCGTAGCCGGCGGAGCCGCAGCCCAGATCCCACTGTCGCAATGGTTCCTCATGTGCGCCGGCTTCGGATCACTGTTCATGGTGGCCGGCAAGCGATATGCCGAGATCCGGCTCTCGGAGAAGACCGGGGTCCTTACCAGACGGATCT
>JALZIX010000390.1 GCA_030860025.1 Actinomycetota bacterium | reverse complement strand
GCACGCCGACCAGCGAGCCGTACTCGGTCCAGGAGCCGTCGTAGTTCTTGACGTTTTCGTGGCCGAGCAGTTCACGTAGCACGAACCACGTGTGCGAGGACCGCTCCCCGATCCGGCAGTACGCGATGGTGTCCAAGCCGGCGTCGATCCCCGCGTCGGCGTAGAGCTTGGTCAACTCGTCGTCGGACTTGAACGTGCCGTCCTCGTTGGCCGCCTTGCTCCACGGGACGCTGATCGCGCCGGGGATGTGACCCGGTCGCTGGGCACCCTCCTGCGGCAGGTGCGCCGGCGCGACCAGCCGACCCGCGAACTCGTCGGGTGAACGTACGTCGACCAGGTTGCGTTCTCCGATCACCGAGACGACCTCGTCCCGGAACGCGCGGATCGAGGTGTCCGGCTCCTTCGCGGTGTACGAGGTCGGCTCGCGGGTCACCTCGGCATCGGTGAGCGGGCGTGAGTCAAGCTCCCACTTCTTGCGACCACCGTCGAGTAGGACGACCTGCTCGTGTCCGTACAGCTTGAAGTACCAGTACGCATAGGCGGCGAACCAGTTGTTGTTGCCGCCGTAGAGCACCACGGTGTCGTCGTTACTAACGCCCCGTTCCGAGAGCAGTTGCTCGAACTGCTCCTTGTCGACGAAGTCACGGCGAACCGGGTCCTGCAGGTCCTTCTTCCAGTCCAGCTTCACCGCCCCCGCGATGTGACCCTTGTCGTAGGCGGTGGTGTCCTCGTCCACCTCGACGAAGACCAGGCCATCGTCATCGAGGTGCTCCTCGGCCCAGTCTGCAGAGACCAGAACGTCATTGCGGCTCATAGCGGTCAAACTCCTTCGGGAACGCGTACGTCGTTCGTACGTCTCGTCTGAATGGGCGTTGAAAAGCGGTGCCGGGCGCGCTGTCCGAGCAGGTACATCTCGCAGCCGAGGCAGAAGCCGGTGGTCGCGTTGAGAAGGGCCGCCGCAAGCGCGAAACCAGCGGCGATGGCTCCGACCACGGGAGCGCCGGCAAAATAGGCGACGGTGGCAACGGCGCCGAATACGAAGCCGACCAGCTGCGCGAAGCGCAACGGGGGCTGCGGCTCGCGCCGTGCCACCGGCCCGAGCCGGGGCGCGACCAGCGTGCGGAAGGCAATGCTGTACGGCGAGTGCCTCAGGCCGACGAACGCGCCGATGGCGAAGACGGCCGTCTGGAAGAGCAGGATCCAGCCGCTGGACAGCAGCAGGCCGACGGCCAGGACGAGCGAGGTGATCCAGGCGTTGAAGCGCGGCCCACGGACGTCGATCTGCGGCTCTACGCCGTTGCTGCTGCCGTGGGCTGCATTCTGCGTCGTACTCGGAACTGAGTCTGTTCTGGGGGCGGACTCGATGGTCATGGAAGCTCCTGAAGACCGGGACGGGAAAGGGGTCGTCGGCGCGGTCGCTGAGCGGTCCTGGACGAGTTGGCGTCCTGCGGAGGGTCAGTGACCTTCTAGGAGGTCAGACACAGGCAGCTGGCGAGGCGGCACAGATCCACTGTGCGGCGCATCGTGAGGAGCAAGCCCATGTCGCGACCGTACCAGCGCACGCTCACCTCTGATCAGCCAGCTCTGAGACAGCTTGGCGCAGTTCCGCCTCGCGCGGCATCCCTGACGCGCGGTGCACCGGAACACCTTGCCGGTCGACGATGATCAAGGTCGGGGTACGGCGGATGTCGAGTGCCCGTACGGCATGGATGTTCTCGGCCACGTCGACCTCGACGTGGCCCACATCGGGTGAATCGCGCACAATCCGCTCGACCATGGTTCGGGCCTGCTCGCAGCTGCCGCAGAACTCTCCGGTGAACTGGACGATCGCCGCCCGTTCGGCCGGAAGCGAAATCCCGAGATCGGCAAGCGAGGACCCCTGCCCGGCGCTGGACGTCCGCATCCGGCCGTCGTAGCGCCGGCGAACGAGCCCGACCCCGGCAACGGCCAACACGACGGTCAGCAGTGCGACCACGCCTAGCACGCCGAGCCCGTCCATCGATCAGTTAACGATCTGCAGCCCTCGTGGTATTCCGCAGCATCCGGACGAAGTCACGCCGGCTGCTCCAGCACGAGGTCACTGCCCTCGGCCTTGACCTGCATCCCGTCGCCGACCACCTCGATACCGGTGAATACCAGGCCGAAGGGCAACTCGGGTACGGGAAGAGTGAGGTCGATCAGATCCAGCACCGTCTGGGTCACCTCGTCAGGTAGTTGGGCGCCGAACCCCTCGACATTGGTTGCCGACAGGACGACCTCCCGCCCGACCAGGGTGAGTTCAGCCGTTGCCGCGACCGCAAAGTCCTGCCCGAGCGCGTTCACCGTGGTCTCTACGCGCAGACCCGATCCGTCCCGCGTGACGGTGGCCCCACCGAGTTGTTCCCCGATGTAGTCGAAGGGAAAGGTCACTGTGCCCACCACTTTGTCGACGGGAACCGTAGTGACCGAGGCGGACAGCACGTCGGCGAAAGAGACCTGGGCTCCTTGCAGTTCGATGTCAGCGGTCGCACCGGGAGGCAGCCCGAGTGCTTGGACGTCGACGCCCAGATGCACCGAGTCGTATCGGCCGGCAAAGGCCTGGGTGAGGAAGGGGAAGCCA
>JALZIX010000382.1 GCA_030860025.1 Actinomycetota bacterium | reverse complement strand
CATGTACGCCGAATCCGAGGAGAACCGCTTCCTGGAGGTCACCTACGCCAATGGCGACAAGGAGGTCCTTTACTTCAAGGACTTCAACTCCGGTGCCATGATCGAGAACATCGTGGGCCGCGCCAAGAAGATGGCGATCAAGGACTTCCTCGAGAAGAACCAGAAGGGCCTCCGCGTCTCCCACCTCCTCCAGGCCTGCGTGGACGAGTTCAAGGAGAACGAGGACCTGCCCAACACCACCAACCCGGACGACTGGGCGCGGATCTCGGGCAAGAAGGGTGAGCGGATCGTCTACATCCGCACGCTGATCTCGGGCAAGGGCAGCGAGTCCGGCCGAGCGATCGACACGGCGACCAACACCGGCCAGTACCTCTAACGTCCAGCCCCGGGAGACTTGGCCGATCCTGCATTCACTTGTGCGCGTGACCGTTGACCAGCGGCACAGCTTGTGGTCGACGGCCGTTTTCATGCTCGTTCCCCTGCTGCTGGCCGGGTGTGTCTCCAGAGTCCCCGGACAGCCCGTCGAGTCCTCCGTCCCAGGTGCTGTGCCGATCGAAGTCTTCGAGCAGGCGCAGCCGCCGGCACTGGGCAGCTGTCTCGACACGGTGCACGGTGGCATCGGTCCGCTGGGGCCACCGGAGACGGTGGCTTGTTCTGGCCCACACGGGGGCGAGGTCGCCAGGGTCGCCGAGATCCCGGCTGCCCTGGACGGCTCGTTTCCCACCGACGACGATCTGAACTCAGACGCTTGGGGCGAGTTCCTGTACGGCGACGAGGGCTGCGGGGAGTTCCTGCTCGCCAATCGTTATCTGGGAGCACGCGACCAGGACAACCTGCTGGTCGTGACCTCGGCGTACCTGCCGAAGCGAATCGCCTGGGATGGCGGGGCCAGGTGGGTCGCCTGCGTGGTCGAGTACCAGATCGGCATCCTGGAGGATGCCAACGCTCCCGGACGGATGGCGCAGGCTATGCGTGGAGTCGATGCCGCCAGCTACCGTGAGTGCTGGTTCGGACCGGAAGTCGTCTACGACCTGGTGCCCTGCAGCCAGCCGCATGAAGCAGAGCCCGTCGGAAACGCGGTGTCTGTAGCGGAGGGCACCCCGTATCCCGTGGACCCCTTGGCCCGCAGGCCGCTCGTCGAGGCCTGCACCAACGAGGTGATCGATTACCTGCAACGGGACATCCCGAACGGCTTTGCGGCGGGTATCTACCTGCCCTCGGCTGAGGACTGGTCCCTCTTCCCGGACGCCGAGTGCGTCATCCTCGACGCCAGCGGCCGCCGTTGGACCGGCAGTGCCGTCGATGCGTGAAGCGGTGCGGATGCGCGCGAGCACGCGCGCCACGGCAGTCACCGCGGCAGTTCTGGTGCTCGGCCTGATGGGCGCATGCACCAGCATGCCCGGGACGGCGACGCCGGCCGACCCGATTCCCGATCCGCCGGCTATCGGCACCTGCCTGGCGCTGCCCGGAAGCGAGGTCGAGAACATGACGAGCTTGATCGACCGGGTCTCCTGCGACGATCCTGGCTACACCGGCCAGGTATTCGCCACGTCCGACCTCGCAGCACTCGGTGACGACCCGTTGAGTGCGCACGCGCGCGCGGACGTCGAGGCGGCCATCGGCCCCGCTTGTGATGGAGCGACGCTGGATGCCTTTCTTGGCGCGGAGCCGGTGGAGACTCCCTTCGTGCAGACGACGTTCTTCACCCCGACCGAGCATCAGTGGTCGTTGGGCGCCCGGTGGGCGTACTGCGTGGTGACCTATGGTGCCGACGTCGTACGACCCGCGCCTGGCTTGCTGCAGGATGCCTTCTCCCGCTCGCCGGCTGCCGACTACCGCACCTGCTTGGTGCTGGAGGGCTTCGTGAGGGTCCCCTGCTCGCAGCCCCATGACGCGGAGTACACCGGCGTGGTGATCCACTTCGGTCCCAACCCGCTGAACCCGCTGCAGGATCCAGCCCTGCTCCCGGAGGCACTGGCTACGTGTCTGGCGGCATTTGATGCCTACGTCCCGCAGCCGCCAGACCCGCGGTTGGACTACAGCGTGACCCAACCACCGCCAGCTGATTACGATCCCGCGGTCGGCGTCGACGTGACATGCGCCGTCTACTACCAGGACATGATGCCCAGAAGCACCAGCGTGCGCGATTGAGCCAATAGCTGTCCTGGGGAATCGGCGGGCGCAACTAGTCTGGATGCATGAGCGTTCATCGGATCATCGGTACCGAGGTGGAGTACGGCATCTCGGTACCCGGTGAGCCCGGTGCCAACCCGACCCTGCTGTCCGGGCAGATCGTGAACGCCTGGGCCGTGACGGACGCCCCCACGCTGCGCCGGCCGCGATGGGATTTCGAGGAGGAGTCACCGCTGCGGGATGCGCGCGGGTTCGATCTGTCGCCGGCCGCCGCTCTGGACCACAACGAACTCGACGAGGACCCCGGCCTGGCCAACGTCATTCTCACCAATGGAGCTCGGCTCTACGTCGATCACGCCCACCCGGAGTACTCCACGCCGGAGGTGACCAACCCGCGTGACGGTGTGCTGTGGGACAAGGCCGGTGAATTGGTCATGGCCGAGGCAGCCAAACGGGCCTCGATGATCCCCGGACAGCCGCGGATCGGCTTGTACAAGAACAACACCGACGGCAAGGGCGCCTCGTACGGCTCGCACGAGAACTATCTGATGCGTCGTCAGACTCCCTTCGCCGAGATCGTCACCCACCTGATCCCGTTCCTCGTGAGCCGCCAAGTCATCTGTGGCCAGGGCCGCGTCGGGATCGGCCAGGACGGGCGAGGGAACGGCTTCCAGGTGTCGCAGCGCGCGGACTTCTTCGAGGTGGAGGTGGGCCTGGAGACCACGTTGAAGCGACCGATCATCAACACCCGCGACGAACCACATGCCGACGCCGAGAAGTACCGCCGACTGCATGTGATCATCGGTGACGCCAACCTCGCCGAGCTCTCGACGTACCTCAAGCTCGGCACGACCTCCTTGGTACTGGCGATGATCGAGGACGGCGAGATCGGCGCCGATCTGCGGGTCGAAGAACCCGTGAGCACTCTGCATTCGGTCAGCCACGACCACTCGCTACGGGCGTTGATCCGCCTGTATGACGGGCGCCGGATGACCGCGCTGCAACTGCAGTCGATCTACCTCGAGATGGCCACGACGTACGTGCACCGGATGGGGGTCGACGACCCCGAGACCAAAGACGTCCTCGAGCGATGGGCCGAAGTCATCACAGATCTGGAGCGGGATCCGATGTCCTGTGCTGACCGACTCGACTGGGTGGCGAAGTTGCGACTGCTCGAGGGCTACCGGGCGCGGGATGGGCTCAGCTGGGGGGACTCGCGGCTGGCGCTGGTCGATCTGCAGTACAGCGACGTACGCCCGGAACGCGGCCTCTATCACCGGCTGGTGGCCCGGGGCGCGATGCAACGTCTGGTCTCCGACGCCGAAGTGGGTGCGGCCGCCTATCACCCACCCACCGACACCCGGGCCTACTTCCGGGGGGAGTGCCTGCGTCGTTATCCGAGGAATGTCGCGGCGGCCTCGTGGGACTCGGTGATCTTCGATCTCGGCGCGGAGAACCTCGTGCGCATTCCGACCCTGGAGCCCCGCCGTGGGACCCGTGAGCACGTCGGCGAACTGCTGGATGCCTGTACCGACGCCCGCGAACTCGTCGACCGGCTCACGGGCGCCCGCTGACCGTGCGGGTCCCTCTGCGATCTGCGGGACCTGGACTGCACAGGCAACCGGTCACAGACGACGCGCCGGGGGCGGCGGATTCAAGCGGTGGTTGCAACACCGGGTGGTTTGAACGGGTGGGACAGTAGCGCGTTGAGGGCCTCGGCGGGGGTGCGCCAGGCCAGGGTCTTGCGGGGGCGGGCGTTGAGTTGAGCGG
>JALZIX010000370.1 GCA_030860025.1 Actinomycetota bacterium | reverse complement strand
GCCACGACAGCACTGGAGTGATTGACCAGCCCGGACAGAGCCGAGGACAGCAGGTTCACTTCGACGTGCTGACCGTGGCCGCTGCCGGCCCGATGGTTCAAGGCAGCGAGGATCCCGACGGTGGCGTGCAGCCCGGCCATCAGATCGAACACGGAGATGCCGGCCCGGTAGGGCGGTCCGTCCGGATCACCGGTCAGGCTCATCAGCCCGGAGATGGCTTGCACGATGAGGTCGTACCCGGGCAACGAGGCTCCACCGGCCGTGCCGAACCCGCTGATCGAGGCATAGACCACACCGGAGTTGTCGACGGCCACGGTGTCGTAGTCGAGACCGAAGCGGGCCAGGCCGCCCGGCTTGAAGTTCTCCAGTACGACGTCGGCGCGCTTCGCCAACTCACGCGCCGCGCCGGCGTCCGCGGCTTGCTTCAGATCCAGGGTGATGGAGCGCTTGTTGCGGTTGACGCCGAGGTAGTACGTCGATACACCGTCGCGCATGGGCGGCACCCAGGTGCGGGTGTCGTCTCCGCCGGGCCCCTCCACCTTGATCACGTCGGCGCCCATGTCGGCCAGCAGCATGGAGCAGTACGGGCCAGCGAGGATCCGCGAGAAGTCGGCAACCAGCAGGCCGGCGAGCGGAGCCCCAGCCGGGGGGCTGGTTGTTTGGGACATCAAGCACCCTTCTCTGCATACGCCGGTTCACCATGCGGACGACTGTCCGGAAATGTGATATTAGGGACGGACTGGCGCAGCGCAAAGTCCGCGCTCAAGTCGCTCGCGGCCTGCAACAGGAGCGGCAGGTACTCCCGCGTAAGAGTCTCGACCGGTGTCTCCGCGGCGTGCACCGTCACGTTCATGGCGGCGATCACTGTTCCGGTGCCGTCGCGCAGCGGTGCCGCGACGGACCTGATCCCGGGTGCGAGCTGCTCGTCGGTGAGTGCCCAGCCCTTGGCGCGTACGTCGCGCAGCACGTCGTCGAGCTCGGCTCGGCTCGGCTGCCACCTGGGGCGGATCCCCGACCGGCTCGGCTCGGACAGCACCTCGTCCAGCTCACCCGGGTCGAGTCCGGCCAGCAACACCTTGCCCAGCGACGTCTGCGGGGCCGGGAAGCGCGTGCCGATGCTCACCGCCAGCGCGATGATCTTCGGCACGGCGACTCGGGCGACATAGGAGATGTCGGACCCGTCGAGCTGCGCAATCGACGTGGACTCGTGCGTTCGACCGACCAGCCGCTCCATATGCGGACGAGCCACCTCCCACAGGCCCATTGACTGGACATAGGCAAGCCCCAACTCCAGCACCCGCGGAGTCAGCGCGAAACCGCGGGGCTCGGTGCGTACGTACCCCAGCGCTTCCAACGTCAGCAGAATTCGGCGGGCGGTCGGCCGGGCGAGCTGCGCCGCAGCGGCCACCTGGCTCAGCGTCATGATCGGTCGAGTGGCCTCGAAGGCCTTGATCACGTCGAAGCCGCGCGCGATCGCCTCCACGAAGTTCCGGTCATCGTCTCGCCGAGCCATGCCGTGTACTCCTCACTCCCGTCGTACCAGTGGGGCACCGTCCACCGAACGCGCGGACACCTTGACGACACCCGCAGACGAGGTACAAGGTACCGAGCAGGCCGCCGCTACGCGGACATATGTACGCAAACATCTTGTTCTAGCTTTAGGAGAGAGGCGACATGACCGCCACGCACGCAACCGCTGGACCGAGCCTGACACCGGCAGCGGGTCGTCCCGTGGTGTTCCGCGGCGGCACGGTGCTGACGATGGACGACGCCAAGACGGTCCTGACTGACGCCGACGTCCTCGTCGTCGACGAGCGCATCGCGGCCGTCGGTCGCGCGCTCGACGCCCCGGCCGACGCGTTGGAGGTGGACGCCCGCGGCGGCATCGTGATGCCTGGCATGGTCGATACCCACCGGCACATGTGGCAGACCGCGATGCGTGGGTACGGCGCCAACTGGACGCTGACGCAGTACTTCGTCTGGTACTACCTCGAGCACGGCAAGAAATTCCGCCCCCAGGACATCTATGCGGGCAACCTGCTGGCAGCGATCGAGTCGCTGGACGCCGGCGTCACGACCACCGTCGACTGGTCACACGGACTGCAGACCGTTGAGCACGCCGATGCCGCCGTGGATGCGCTCGAGGCGATTCCGGGCAGGTTCGTCCTCGCGTACGGAAACATCCAGGCAGGCCCCTGGGAGTGGTCGACGAGCGCAGACTTCCGCGACTTCGT
>JALZIX010000344.1 GCA_030860025.1 Actinomycetota bacterium | reverse complement strand
CCTGCGCGAACAGCTCTACCCGGGTCTCCGCCCAGAGCTGGTGCCCGAAGAAGAATGGCGAATTGGCGCCCATCGCCAGTTGCGGACCGGCCAGCAACTGCGCGGCATTCCAGTTGGCCGCGAAGTCGTGCGGGGCCACCTGCAGATGCAACTGCACACTGGTGCAGGCGGACTCGGGCGCGATTGTGCGCGACTGGACGCTGAGCGGTTCGGGGCCCGGGATCTCGATCAGCAGGTCCTCACCGCGAGAGTCGAAGATCGATGCATTGAGCGCCTCGTACCGGGTGGAAGGGCTCATCCAGAAACCCTCGAAGTGTTCGGGCATGACTGTGGGCAGGATCCCGATCATCACGATGTGCGCGCCCTGCGAGTTGGCTTTGGCCTCCGCCGCGTTGAGGCTGGCCCGAAGGTGCGCCTCGAGTTCGAGCGCACTCGTTCCCGGCAGCCGGCGCGGCGGGACGTTGAACTCGATGTTGTACGCGCCGATCTCGGTCTGGTAGGCGGGGTCCGCGATCTGCTCGAGCACGGCTGCGTTCTTCATCGTCGGCTGCCAGTCGGAGTCGATGAGGTTGAACTCGATCTCCATCCCGGTCAACGGCTTCTCGAAATCGAAGCGCGACTGAGCCAGCATGCGCTCGAAGACGTCAAGGCATGTGCGTACCTTCTCCCGGTACTCGCGCCGGTGCTCCCGGGTGTATTCGATCGCCTCGACTTCGTCGCCCACGGGGACAAGGTTGGCATATGAGGGCGCAGGGGTGGAGTCCCGTCAGTTCCGGTCCGGCGGTGTAGGTTGCGTGCGGTACGGTGCGCGCCGCCCTCCCAGGAAACTCTCAGGATTGACTGAGACCCTGTGCCCGTGGCCGAGGAACGCCTCCTGCTCGTCGAGGACGAGGACAATCTGCGCTCGATGCTGACCGCCGCGCTGCGGCACAACGGCTTCCAGGTGCGGGAGGCCGCCAACGGCCGGACCGGATACGACGCTGCCGTGGCCACCGACCACGACCTGGTCGTCCTGGACGTGATGCTGCCCGATATCGATGGCTTCGAGGTCTGTCGGCGACTGCGAGCTGCCGAGAATCTGGTGCCGATCCTGTTCCTGACCGCCCGCGATGCCACCGATGACAAGGTCCGGGGCCTGACGCTCGGCGGCGATGACTACCTGGTGAAGCCGTTCAGTCTGGAGGAGTTGGTCGCCCGGATCCGCGCGTTGCTGCGCCGTGCGGGGCTGACGAAGGAAAAGACCACGGTGCTCAGATATGCCGACCTCGAGATGGATGACGACGCCCATCAGGTACGCCGCGCCGGTACAGAACTTGCCTTGTCCCCGACCGAATACAACCTGCTGCGCTACTTCCTGCTCAATCCTGGCCGGGTGCTGTCCAAGGCGCAGATACTCGACCGGGTGTGGAACTACGACTTCGGCGGCGACGGAGGCATCGTCGAGACCTACGTCGGGTATCTGCGGCGCAAGGTGGATGCCATGGAGCCCAAGCTGATCCACACGGTACGAGGCGTGGGCTACACGTTGCGCATGGCTGGATAGCCATGTCGCTCCGAAGTCGGGTACTGGCTGGCTTCCTCCTCATCGGGGTGCTGCTGTCCCTAGCTGCCTTCGTGCTGGTCGAGAGCACCCAAGCCTCCCTCCTCGCCCAGGTGGATCGGCAACTCGAGGACGCCCGTGGTCCTTTGGACAGGATGGGCTTCCCGTCCCGCGGCCCCGATGGCGGTGGGGACGGCGGACCCGACGGCGGACCGGGACAACCGGAGGGCGGTCCGAGACTGAGTTCCCTGTACGTGTTGGTCTGTTACCCGAACGGCACGCAGACCGTGATCGCGACTCCCGACATCGGCGATGGCGAGCTTCCGCAGATCGAATGGTCCAGGGCCTGGCAGGCCGCGGCGGCGAGGTCCCCGTACACCGTCGAATCCGGTGATACGCGCTATCGCGTCCTCGCCTATCCCGAGCCGGACTCTTACGGGACCGTGGTGCTGGCGCTTCCGCTGAGTTCGGTCGATGCCACCGTCGCCCGGGTCACTGCGGTCGCATGGGGCACGACGGCGGCAATCCTCGCGGTCCTGGCGCTGGTGGCGTGGTGGGTCATCCGGCTGGGGATCCGCCCGATCAAGCAGATGACCGCCACCGCCTCGGCCATCGCCGGTGGGGACCTCACCCATCGAGTGCCCGAAGCACCGGCGCGAACGGAGGCCGGCGAGCTCGGTAGGTCGCTGAACGCGATGCTGTCCTCGATCGAAACTGCCTTCGACGCCCGCGGGCGCTCGGAGCAGCGGCTACGCCGGTTCGCGGCCGACGCGTCCCACGAACTGAGAACTCCAGTGACCACGATTCGCGGGTACGCCGAGCTCTACCGGGCTGGTGCGCTAC
>JALZIX010000333.1 GCA_030860025.1 Actinomycetota bacterium | reverse complement strand
GTCGGAGCCGAACGCCTCGGGGGCCCGATCGGTGGCTCGGGACAGTACGGCCGACCACTCTGTGCCGGGTTTTACGTGCAGAGCCATGGCACCAACACTGCCAGGCTCAACGCCGAGTCGGCGGCTCGCCCTGGTCGAGCGCCTCCTGGGCAGCAATCGGGTCGTAGGCGCACAGCGACGTGACAGACTCCGCCGACGGCGTCACGGCCGGTGGCTCGATCTCGGGATCTGGAGGGGCGGTGCTGGTCGGTGCCGGCGTGGTCGGCAGTGGAGACTCGCCGTTGGGGACTGGATCGGACAGGGCGGTCGAGACGAGACCTCGGATCAGGTCGAAGTCGGGATAGGCCGGCGTGATCACAGTGTTGTCGAACACGAGCGAGCGAACCTCCGAGTCCTTGACCAGCATCCCTAGGTCCACGAACGCCGGCAGCACCGACCGCGGGATGTCGGTGAGAACGATGTCTGGTGCGGTGGCAGCGATCTCCTGATACCTGCTGAGCAGCGTGAACGGATCCGCCGCCGCGATGATGGCGTCCATCGCACACCGCTGCCGGTTCATCCGGGAGTAGTCGGACAGGCCGTACCTGCCCCGCGCGTACCAGAGCGCCCGATCTCCTTGCAGCAGTTGGTTCGGCCCCGGCATCAGATAGTCGTCCGGCCGCCGCCCCAGAGTGTCGTCCCCGCCGATCGGCACCCATTCGTTGATGTTGACCGTGATGCCGCCGAGGATGTCGACCAGTTGACGGAATCCGTCGAGGTTGATTAGGACGTAGTAGTCGATCTGCAGGCCGAGCGCCTCACCGACGCCCAGCTTGAGCGCATCCGCCCCCAGGTTGTCCGTCGTCCCGAGGATGCCCGGGTGAGCCTCCGGAACACCGCGATAGACCGCGTTCAGCAGCCCATCACTCTCGGTCTCACCCTCGAATCCGTCCGGATAGGCATCCCGCAACGGACCCTCTGGGAACGGCAGGTTATCCAAGTTGCGCGGCAAACTGAACAGCGTCGTCGCCCCGCTGGCGGTGTCGATACTGGCAACGATCACGCTGTCGGTACGGATGCCTTCCCGGTCCGGAGCGCCGTCCCCACCGAGCAGCAGCACGTTCACCCGTTCCATGTCACCGAACGGATTACCCGCCGGGATGTCGGTGACCGTCGCGCTCTGCCCGTCGTCGGCGAAGATCTCAGCGAGGGTGTCCCGGGCCACGAAGGCGGCATTTGCCGCGGCCGCCGCCGGTAGCGCGACCCCCAGGGAGAGCGCGGCCATCAGGACAGCACCCACAATTCGCTGCCCGCTCGGCAAGCTGCGCGGGCGGAGCATCAGGTGTCCGGTGAGGATCACCGCTATCCAACCGATCCCGAGGACGACCGCTCCGACACCGAGGACGGCCAAGGCTCTCGCGTCGACCAGCAGATGCAGCAACATCCGCTGGTCATAACGAATGAGCCAGATCGCGCCGCCCACCACGGAAAGGAACACGGTCATCGTGAACAGTCCTAGGCCGCGCCGACCGGCTGCCAAGTAGGCAAGTCCCGGCAGCAGGGCTCCCAGGACGCTCAATGCCATGGCTCGACCGACGCCGCTCATCATGTGCTTGCGATGTCGAGCGCGCGCCCCGACCCGTGGATCTAACCGGGGAGGGAGGGATTGACGGCCTGCGACAGAGGGGGCCCGTCGCGGCGTGGCGCGGCCGTTGCGCGGCGGGATGGAAGGCGTGTCGTACGGATCAGGGCCTCCCACCGGGGCCACCGGCGGCAGGTGGCGACGTAGTCCATCCACGGGCAGCGGAGCCGTATCGCTGCCCACGACTCACCCCTTCCGATCCCGCGCACAGGCCTCGAGCTCCCGTGCTCGCCCATGGTTGCATTCGTCTTCGTGAGCTTGGTGAAGGTGGCACCCACATCTTTAACGTCTAGGTGAGTGCATCCGTTGCCTCACGGCGCTCGTGATCGTTTGCGGCGATGTGGCCCTCGACTCTAAGCCGTCTCGGCACTCTTGAGTCGGTCGGGACAGGGGAACTTCGACTACGTCAGACTGGCCCTGCCCTCAGTTCGGCGTAGAAGCAAGTTTCACGTTGCCCTTGAGCAGGTTTCGGGCGATCGACTGACGCTGGATCTCATCGGTGCCCTCGTATATGCGCAGCAGGCGCAACTCGCGATACCACCGCTCGATCGGCAGCTCACGCGTGTAGCCCATCCCGCCGTGGATCTGCAGGACCCGGTCAACAACCTCGTTGGCCTTGACGCCGGCGTACAGCTTGGCCATCGATGACGTGTGCC
>JALZIX010000322.1 GCA_030860025.1 Actinomycetota bacterium | reverse complement strand
CGATCGCGCCGAAATCACCCCGCAGGACCGCGCCGTACCAGACCGAAGCGCCGGCTTCCACCGTCACGTCACCGACCAGGGTGGCTGTGGGTGCGATCCAGGCGTCCGGATGCACGTCGGGCGTGTGATCCTCGAAACGGAACAGGGGCATCGCGCGACCTTAGAGCCCAGCAGGAGAAGGTTTGTCAGACGCCCGTGATCTGCTCGATACAACGCACTTCCTGCGGTGAAGGAGCTGACCGGATGCCATCCGCTGACTACTCGCCCGACTTCGACTGGTCGATCCTGTCCGTTCCCGAGCCCATGGCGATGGTGCGCGGTCAACTCGGCTTCTCTTGGTTGATGCTCGCCGAGCGCCTCGGCGAGATCGACGACGAGATCTATCTTTGGGAGCCCGCCCCTTCCTGGTCGCTGCGACCGCGTGAGCGGGCCCATACAAAGGACACCGCCGGACTGGGTGACTGGGTGCTCGAGTGGCCCAGTGACGATGACCCCGAGCGGATGCGGACCGTCGCCTGGTTGGTCGCGCACCTCACTGACGTCTTCTTCGAACGCTGGGAGTGGACCTTCGGCGGGCACCAGCTCCGGCGCACCGATCTGACCTTCTCGCCCGCCGCCGCCGAAGGCGTCGCTCAGTTGCGCCGATGGGCCGAAGCCTGGCAGGAGGGCATCGCCGGCCTGGACGACGACGACGAGCAGGTCTTCACGGTGGGACTCAGCCAGGCGACCGAGATCGACCAACAGGCACCCTTCGGACATCTGGCGTTACACGTCAATCGGGAATTGATCCATCACGGCGCGGAGATCACGTTCCTGCTGGACCTCTACCGCGCGAGTGGGAGTCAACGAGTGGGAGTCAGTGGGTAAGGGTTCCGTTGCGACGGGCGTACTCGGGCAGCGAACGAATCGGCGGCCGGTCTCGAGTGGCCACGTCCCAGTCAACGTACTCGTGGCCGTCCTCGACCCGGATGAACTGGGTGAGGGTGGACTTCGCAGGCGTTCCGGGTCCGTCCGGCGCCCGACGCAGGGCAGTGTGCAGGATCTGGCCAGCCATCCGGCCCAACGCGGGCTGGGACTGATGGCCGTGCCGACGGACGCCCAGATCGATCTGAGCCAGCGCGTCCAGACCGGCCAGTTCGAGGAGATCGATCAGCAGCCCGATCTCGACTCCGTAGCCCGAAGCGAACGGCACCGCCTCCAATAGTCGGCGTCGTGCGGCGTACTCGCCGGACAGGGGTTGCACGAATCCGGCCAACTCCGGCCATAGCGCATTGAGCAGCGGGCGGGCGATGAGTTCCGTCACGCGCCCTCCGCCCTCGGGCGCTATGCCGTGCAGGGTCTGCAGGGGGCGGTCGTAGAGCCCCTTCACGTATCCCAGGTCTGGGTCGGCGAGCAACGGACCGACCAGGCCGGTGACGAAGGAAGGGTCGAAATCGATCATGTCGGCGTCGAGGAAGACGACGATGTCACCGGTGGTGGCGAACAGGGACTTCCATAGCGCGTCGCCCTTGCCGGGCCAGCGGCCGTGACACGGCAGCACGTCGTGCGCACTGATCACCTTCGCCCCAGCGCGGCGGGCGGCCGCCGCCGTTCCGTCCTGTGAGCCGGAATCGATCACCACCAACTCGTCGACCAGCCGATGCTCCTCGATCAGACAGGATCGAACCCGCCGGACGATCTCACCGACCGTGGGCTCCTCGTTCAGTGCGGGCAGTACGACGCTGATCCGATCGTGGCTGCGCTGCTTGGCGTGCACCAGGGAAGGAAGATCGAAGTCCGTCACTCGGTAGGTCCGGCGCCGGAACCAGTCACGCACGTCGCTGTCCATCTCATGCCTCATCTCTAGACGACACAAACGCTACCCGCGAGTAGCCTGCGGCCATGGCGCCCGTGCACTACGACGTTCTGATCATCGGGAGTGGCTTCGGAGGGTCGGTTGCCGCCTTACGTCTGACCGAGAAGGGCTACCGGGTCGGTGTCCTGGAGGCGGGCCGACGGTTCGACGATTCAACCTATCCGGCAACCTCGTGGGATCTCCGTCGGTTTCTCTGGGCACCGAAGCTCGGCTGCTTCGGGATCCAGCGGATCTCGTTGCTGCGCAACGCGCTCATCCTTTCGGGGGCCGGCGTCGGTGGCGGGTCCCTCAACTACGCGAACACGCTGTACGAGCCACCGAGCGCATTCTTCGCCGACCCGCAGTGGTCCCACATCACCGACTGGAACGCCGAACTGAGCCCGCACTACGACCAGGCCAAGCGAATGCTGGGCGTGACGACGAACCCGGTCACGACAGCCGCCGACGAAGTGCTGCGCGGGGTCGCCGAGGATCTCGGAGTCGGCCACACCTATCACCCGACGCCGGTGGGTGTGTTCTTCGGCCGGCCCGGAGTCGAGGTGGACGATCCGTACTTCGGCGGGGCCGGCCCACGCCGGGCGGGCTGCCTCACCTGCGGCGCCTGCATGACCGGCTGCCGGCACAACGCCAAGAACACACTGACCAAGAACTATCTCTACCTCGCGGAGGCTGCCGGCGCGCGCGTCCACCCGCTGACCACAGTCACCCGGGTAAGCGATCGACCACGCGGCGGTTTCCGGGTCGACACCGTACGGACGGGCCGCTGGGTCAAGCGGGACCGTCAGATCTTCACCGCCGATCAGGCCCTCATGGCCGCCGGAGCGCTGGGTACGGCCAAGCTGCTGCACCGCATGCGGGATGCTGGTGTGCTGCCCAAGCTGTCGCCGCGGCTCGGCGTCCTCACCCGCACGAACTCCGAGGCCATCATCGGGGCCCGGACCTGGGCGCCGGGGATCGACTACTCCCGTGGAGTGGCGATCACGTCCTCCATCCACCCCGATGCGAACACCCATATCGAGCCGGTGCGCTACAGCAAAGGCAGTGACGCGATGGGCCTCCTGCAGACCGCGCTGGCCGACGGCGACCAGCGCGGACCCCGCGCGCTCGCCTGGTTCAAGGAGTTGGTTCGCCTGCGCGGCAAGGTTTTCCGTGTGCACAACCCAAGGGGCTGGGCCCAGCAGACCATCATCCTGCTGGTCATGCAGACGCTGGATAACTCGATCACCACCTTCACCAAACGGGGGGTGTTCGGGCGCAGGCTGTCCTCCAAGCAGGGGCACGGCGCTCCCAACCCCAGTTGGATCCCGGCCGGGCACCTCGTCGCCCGGAAGGTGGCCGAACGGATCGGCGGGGTAGCCGGCGGCGCCTGGAACGACGTCGCAAACATCCCGATGACCGCCCACTTCATCGGCGGCGCAGCTATCGGGGACTCCGCCGAGACCGGGGTGATCGATCCATACCACCGGGTCCACGGCTATCCCAACCTGTCCGTGGTGGATGGCGCAGCGATCTCGGCCAACCTCGGCGTCAACCCGTCGCTGACCATCACCGCCCAGGCGGAGCGAGCGATCTCCATGTGGCCGAACAAGGGCGAGGTCGACCCACGTCCCGAACCGGGTGCGCCGTACGTGCGGGTGGACGCCGTCCCACCGGCCGAGCCAGCCGTACCCGCGACCGCGCCCGCGGCGCTGCGCCTGACCACCCGCCCACGAACTGCCTGAACGCTGACATTCTCGTCGCCCGCCTGATCAAGAAATATGGCAGCCTTTGCCCCGTGAGCGCGTCGGTGGTGGACGCCGTCATGCGGCGGAGCCAGGTCTCGATGACCCTGGTTCTGGTATGGACGCTCATTGGTCTCGGAATCGTCACCGTCGCGGTCTTCGCGTGGTACGCAGCCAAGAAGCGGCGCAAGAACCTGCGGGAACGGGCCGCGGGCATGGGCTTCACCTATGTTCCCGACGATCCGTCCTTGGTCGAGCGGTTCGCCGCCTACGGTGACCCGTTCGATCGCGGCTACGCCCGGCGAGTCACGAACGTCCTGATGGGTTCCTGGCAGGGCCGGCCGGCCATCGCGGCCGACTTTTCGTACAAGACCCACGCCGGACGAAAGACCAACGCAGCAACGACGCATCACGTGGCGGTCGTGGGAATCAAGGCGGGCGTACGGCTGCCTTCCCTGTCGGTTCTTCCCGCGGCCGTCATCTCGCAACCCCTTGACACGCTGCTCGACAACGACGTCATGGTGGAAAACCGCGAGTTCAACCGAACCTTCACCGTCACCGCACCGGAGCCAGTCGTCGCCGCCGAGGTGCTCAATCCGACGATGACCGAATTCCTGCTGTTCCACCCGCACGAAGGGCTCAAGATGCACGCAGAGGAGGTACTGCGCGTGGTCCCCGGCCACTTTCGGCCGGAGCATCTAGGGCCGGCGCTGGAATATCTCGACGCGGTGCTGGCACGCATCCCCGAGCGCGCCCGCCGCAACCAGGGCGCCTCCGATCAGGGTTGAGCGGCGAGCGTCTCGTCGAGAGACTCGTTGATCTTCGACTCGACCATGCCTTTCATGGGACGCAGGAACAGCGGCAGGTCGACCTGGACCCGGACGGTGGTGTCGGTGACGTCCAGCGTGCCCTTGGCCGGCTGAGTGATGACGAACTGATCGCCCACCCACTCGCCAGAGACCCCGAAGGACGACTTCAGGTCCTCCAGGAGCGGTAAGGCCCGGTTCTTGGCCTCGGCTACTCCGAGAGTGTGCTCGCGGCTGATGTCGACATTGGCCATGATGTGCGCTCGTCCCTCCGATGGCTGGCCTGCAGGCTAGCCGATTGACCGGCTCCACCCGGTCGCGGCAGCCGGGTCTGGACGGATGGCTGTCTTAGGCTGGACCGGTGCTAGATCCCTCGCCGTACCTGGTCTCGCGGATGCGCGGGTTCGGCACCACGATCTTCTCGGAGATGTCCGCGCTGGCCGTCCAGACCGGCTCGATCAACCTCGGCCAAGGGTTCCCGGACACCGACGGCCCAGCCGAGGTGCTCGAGGCGGCGGTGGCCGCAATCAAGTCCGGGCACAACCAGTACCCGCCTGGTCGCGGAATTCCCAGCCTGCGTCAGGCGATCGCCGATCATCAGCAGAGCTACTACGGCCTCAGCTACGACCCGGATCGCGAAGTGCTGGTCACCGCAGGTGCGACCGAGGCGATCGCGGCCACAATTCTGGCGTTGTGCGAGACCGGCGACGAGGTAGTCGTGCTGGAACCCACGTACGACAGCTACGCAGCCTCGATCGCCCTCGCTGGTGCGGTGATGCGACCGGTCACGCTGCACGGCCCCGACTACCGGTTGGACATCGAGGCTGTACGGGCCGCGGTGTCACCCCGAACCCGACTGCTGTTGATCAACAGTCCGCACAATCCCACTGGCCGCGTCCTGGATCGCCCGGAACTGAGCGCCTTGGCCGCGCTGGCCATCGCACACGATCTGGTCGTCCTGACCGACGAGGTGTACGAGCATCTGACCTTCGACCGGCCGCACCTCCCGTTGGCCTCGCTGCCAGGCATGCGCGACCGGACGATCACCATCTCTTCGGCCGGCAAGACGTTCTCCTGCACGGGCTGGAAGATCGGCTGGGTCTGCGCCAGCCCTGCGCTGCTCGATGCCGTCGCGACCACCAAGCAGTTCCTCACCTACGTCAACGGAGCGCCGTTCCAGCACGCGATCGCGGTTGGGCTGGCTCTTCCGAAGAGCCGGATCGAGACGATCCGCACGACCCTGCGCGACCGGCGTGATCAGCTGCGTGCGGGCCTGCTCGCCGCCGGCCTCGACGTGCACCCCTGTGAGGGCACGTACTTTCTGACCGTGGACGTCGCGTCGTTGGGTGAGACCGACGGCCTGACGTTCTGTCGCGCCATGCCCGGTCGGATCGGAGTGGTGGCCGTACCGAGCTCGGTGTTCTACGTCGACCCGGGACCGGCCCGCACGCTGGTGAGATTCGCCTTCTCCAAGCGGCCCGAGGTACTGGACGAGGCGGTTCGGCGACTAGCGGAGCTGGGTGCGCACAATGTCAGGAGGCCGGGATGAGGGTTGCAGCGATCCAGCACGACGTCACGTGGGAGGACAAGGACGCGAACTTCGCGCACCTTCGTCCCCAGATCGCGGCTGCTGCCGACAAGGGCGCGCGGCTGGTGGCGCTGACCGAGATGTTCGCCACAGGTTTCTCGATGGCCTCCACCACATTGGCCGAGGGCCACGACGGTCCTAGCACACAGTTCTTGCGCGAGCAGGCCGCGACACATGACATCTGGATCGGCGGCTCGATCGTGCAGCGCCACCCCACCGTCCGGCTGCCTTACAACCAATTCGTGCTGGCCGGACCCGGCGGGCAGGTGCACCGGTACGCCAAGATGCATCCGTTCACCTACCACGGTGAGCACGAGCACTACTCGCCGGGTTCGCAGTCGATCACCGTGGACATCGAAGGACTGCGACTGTCCCCATTCATCTGTTACGACCTCCGCTTCGCCGACATCTTCTGGGAGCGGGCTGCCGAGACGGACTGCTATCTCGTCGTGGCGAGCTGGCCGGCACCCCGGCGCACTCACTGGCGGAGCCTGCTGATCGCCCGGGCGATCGAGAACCAGGCCTACGTGGTGGGCGTCAACCGGGTGGGCAGCGGGGGCGGCAGCGACCACGTCGGGGACAGCCTCATCGTCAGTCCCACCGGTGAGATCGTCGCCGATGCGGGTGCGCAGGAGCAG
>JALZIX010000216.1 GCA_030860025.1 Actinomycetota bacterium | reverse complement strand
AGACCCAGGTGTGGACCCCACCGCCTCCGCCACTCACCTCGAGCAACGGACACCGACGGCCGGCCGCCGCCGGAGGGTCGGCGGTCGCCCACCCCCAGGGCGACTGGGAGCTGGTCCGGGAACTCGCCGACCTAGTCGGTGATCGCCTGACCGAGGTGATCAAGACCCGGGAGGGGCTGGGTAAGCAGCTCAGCGAGGATGACAAACGCGAGCTGGGTAGGACGCTGATCGAGCGTGAGCTCCAGATCTTGATCCGTTCCCGCGCGGAGGCGGGGCAGGCGACACCGCTTGCCGTTGAGGAGGATTGGCTGCGCCAGGCGGTGTTCGCCGTGCAGTTCGGGATGGGCCGCCTGGAGGCACTGGTCGCCGACCCGGACATCGAAAACATCATCATCAACGGGCACGACCGGGTGCAGCTGTGGTACGCCGATGGCCGTAAGGTGCCCGGGCCGCCGGTGGCCGATTCCGAGGACGAGCTCCGGGAGCTGATCAACCGGATCGGAACTCGGCTCGGTTCGGCCGAGCGGTCGCTGACCCCATCGAACGTCCGGTTCCGGATGTCGCTGCCGGACGGGTCGCGGATGTCGGCGGTGGGATATGTGACACCGCGGACTCAGGTGGCGATCCGACGGCACCGCATCGCCGACGCCGGCCTCGAGGACATGGTCAATATGGGCATGATCTCCCGCTCGATGCACGCCTTCCTGGGGGCGCTGATGCGCCGCCGCATGTCGACCCTGGTCGTGGGCCCGCAGGAGGGGGGGAAGACATCGCTGATGCGGTCGATGCTGCATGAGCTGCCGCCCTCGGTGAGATTCGCGACCATCGAGTCCGAGTACGAGCTGAACTTGCACGTCGACGCGCAACGCCACCCATGGGTGCTGCCTCTGGAAGCGCGGCCGGGTAGCGCGGAGAAGTTTGGCGCCGGCGATGTCACCTTGTCCGATTTGGTGCAGTGCGCCCTGGGTCAGGCGACTTCCCTCCTCGCGGTTGGCGAGGTACTGGGGGACGAAATCGTGCCCATGTTCAACGCCATGATGGCCGGGGGGTCGGGAGTCGCGACCCTACATGCGGAGTCGGCCAGGGATGCGTTCTCCCGGATGGCGGTGCTGTGCGGGCAGGCCAACGGGATGCCGGCGCCGACCGCCTATCGGCTGGCCGCTGCGGCGGTGAAGTACGTCGTGGTGGTCGACATGGTCGACGAGCGCGGTGTCGGCGGGCGGGTGCACCGGTTCGTGCGTGAGATTGTCCGGATCGGTGCCGTCGGTGAGAACGGGCTTCCTGACTTCGGGTACGTGTACGCGGCGGGGGAAGATGGCCGAGGCTTGCCCCAGGGGAAGAGCGCGACCGACGTGATGAGCCTGCGCCGGGTTGGATTCGATCCGAACTGGTTGGACCCGGCCAACGGCGGCTGGGAGCGGCCACTTGAGCTGATGGTGGCCGAATGAACACGTTGTTGGCGGCTGCGGCGGTCGCGGCCGTGTGCCTGGGACTGCTGATGGTGGCGGTCGGCCTGTACGGAACCGATCAGCCGGAGCGGCCGCGGGCGGCGCCGAGCCGGCGGGTGCGAGCGATGCTGAACCCGGCTGCCGGGCATCGTTCTCGGCGCCGGCGGCTGGAGCTGGCCGCAGCCGCTGTGGTGGGCCTGCTGCTGTTGCTGGTCAGTGGCCTGCCGGTGACCGCACTGGTCGGCGCCGGGGCGGTGGCCGGGATCCCGCCGTTGCTGCGTTCGGTGCGGGCCACCGCCGGGGAGATCGAGCGGCTGGAGGCCCTGCAGACCTGGGTGCGTCGCCTGTCGGACCTACTCAGCACCAACAGCGAGCTGACAAGGACACTCATCGAGTCGGCGCGGACCGCGCCGAAGCCGATCGCCGCCCCGCTGGCCGACTTGGCGGTCCGGTTGGACGCGGGCTGGTCGGTGGACCCGGCGCTTCGCATGCTGGCCGATGATCTCGACTCCGGCACGGGCGACCTGATCGTGGCCGCGCTGCTGCTCGGGCTGCAGGACCGAGGCAGCGGTCTCGCCGAGGTGCTGACCCGACTGGCCGACACCATCGCCGATGACGTGTCGACCCGGCGCACGATCGAAGCCGAGCGGGAGAAGCCTCGGCAGACCGCGCGGATCGTGTTGCTGATCATGGTTGTGGTGGCCGGCGGTCTGGTGCTGCTCAATCCGGCGTATCTGGCGCCCTACGCCACTCCGGTCGGTCAGGTCGTGCTGGCCGTGATCGGCGTCTACATGGCCGCGTGTCTGCTCTGGCTGCGATCGCTTGCCGCTAGCCCGGCCGAGGCCCGGTTCCTCACTTCCGTCGGCGGCGCCCGATGAGCCCGGTGCTGGTGGCCAGCATCGCCGGCGCGATCGTGGCCGGCGGCATCGTACTGATCTGGGTCGGGTTGGCCCCGACCTACCCGGCCCTGGGGGAGGCGCTGCGCCGCCTGGACCCCGCTACTGCCCGCCAGCTCGTCTCCGCCGGGGTCGGGGCAACGGGGCTGCCCGATCAGCTGGATGGGGACGGGCCGGCCGCTGAGCCCGAGCGCACCGCCACCGATCAACGCTGGCGCAGAGCGCAGGTCCGCATCGTCGCGCGAATGAGCCGGATCCCGGCGATCGGCATCCCCAGGAAGGATCTGAATCTGCTGGGCCGGTCGGTCGACAGCTTCCTGCTCGCCAAAGTGGGCTACGCGGCGGCTGGACTGCTGTTCTTCCCGCTCCTGGCCGCGCTGCTGGCCCTGGTCAGTATTCGGCTGCCGATCGCTGTCCCGTTCATCGCGTCCCTGGCCGGCGCGGCCGGCGGATTCTTCCTGCCCGACAGCGACACCCAGACCAAGGCCCGGCGAGCCCGGCTTGAGGTGCGCCGCGCGTTGTGCGCCTACCTGGACCTTGCCGCCCTGGCCAAGGCTGCGAACTATGGCGCGATCGACGCACTGTCTCACGCCGCGGCGATCGGGCAAGGCTGGGAGTTCGCCCGGATCCGGGAGGCCCTGTCCTGGGCCGAGCGGCATCAGGTCCCGCCGTGGACGGGGCTCCAGCGCATGGCCGAGCAAGCTGGCATCGACGAGCTCGCCGACATTGCCGCGATCAGCCGGACCAGCGCCGACGGTGCCGCGGTCTTCTCCACGCTGCTGGCCCGCTCGGCCAGCCTCCGCGCAGCGCTGCTGGCCGAAGCCCGCAGCAAGGCCAACAAGGCCAGCGAAAAGATGACGATGCCGGTCGTCGCGCTGGCCCTCGGCTTCCTCGCACTGGTGATCTTCGCCGCGCTCGCCCGGATCATCGGAGTGTGATCGTCATGCCCTGTAGTTGTGCAACGGCAGCCGTGGGCAGCCCGGCCCACCTCACCGGAAGGAACTGACATGTCCCCAGCACCCAGGCGCCCCGCCCGGCGCACCATCACTTCGGCCATCCCGCTGTGGCTCGCCGTCGTGTTCGTCGCTCTCACGCAACGCGTTTCGGCTGTGCGGTCCAGCGGCGAGCGCGGAGACGGACCAACGGTCAGCAACGTGCTCTGGGCCGTCGCGGCGATGACCGCCGCCCTACTCGCGGGTGGGGTCATCTACGCCTACATCACCGGCCAGCTCGCCATTTTCGGCGGCTAGGAAGCCGTGTCCGACACTGGCCGGGCTCTCCGGCCGGGGGAGCCCACGGGGCCGCAGAGGGTCCTCGACGAGGGTGATTTTGAGGGTCGAGGGCCGTCGCTGTCTCGCCTGGGCAGGGACCAGCTGGTGATCGTGTGACGCGTTTACGTCGGCTCCGCGGTGACCGCGGTGATGCGGTGACCGTGCAGCACGTGATCCTCTTCCCGGTCGTGCTGTTGATGTTCTTCGCCCTCGTACAGGGCGGCGTGTACTGGCATGGCCGCAACATGGCGTTGGCCGCGGCCGAGACCGGGGTCCGAGAGGGGCGAGTCGCTGGGTCCGCACAGGTGGGTGTCGACGCCGCCCGGAACTACCTCGACCAGGTCGCCAACGAGACGTTCACCGACATCCAGGTCAGCTCGGCCGGGTCGACCCCGGACGAGGTGCAGGTGACGGTGACCGCGACCGTGCCGAGCTTGTTCCCCGGACTGTGGGATCTCGACATCGTCCAGGTCGCCCAGGGCCCTGTGGAGCAGCCGAGATGAGCCGGCGTCGGCGGCTTGGCGCCCTGGCGGGGGAGCGGGGCAGCGCGGCCATTGAGGTGGCGCTGTGGGCGCCGGCGATCGTGCTGGCGCTGCTGGCGATCTATTGGACCGGCCGCTACGTGACAGCGGAGTTCGCAGTGTCCGAGGTCGCCCGCAACGCCGCCCGGGCCGTGTCGATCGCCCCGGATGCGCAGACTGCCCAGGCCAACGCCATGACCGCAGCGCAGGAAAGTCTGGCCGCGGGGGATCTGCGCTGCCTGTCGCTGGTCGTCGAGGTCGACGTCACCGGCTTCGCCACCCCTTTGGGGCAGCCCGCTAACGCCCGGGTGGATGTGTCCTGCACCGTGGATGACAGCGACCTGGTGTGGCCGGGGATCCCCGGCAACCCGACCGTGCAGGCCTCATTCGTGAGCCCGCTCGATCAGTACCGGTCCCGCTGATGCAGGCCCGGACTC
>JALZIX010000193.1 GCA_030860025.1 Actinomycetota bacterium | reverse complement strand
CCGCGGTCAGCGCAACGGAGTCCCCGTCACAACTGAGACCGGCGTTGATCCACAGAACATGAATCAAGGTCTGTTCCGCGGCTATGGCTTCGGCTGTCTGCATGGCTGCCAGCTCTCTGGGCCCACTTCTCGAGCCCCGTCACGAAGACCGGACGGTCCTCGGTGTGATGTACGTCTCGGTCTACTCGGCAGTAAATCGCGTGTCAAGCATTTGTGGACCAATCTGTCTCACTCACACCGCGCGAGCCACTCGTACCAGGCGTTCATCCCTTCTCCCGTCTTCGCGGACACTGCGAGGATTTCCACGCCGGGGTTCAGGCTGCGGGAATCTTTGGCACACCGCTCGACATCGAAATCCACGTACGGCAGCAGGTCGATCTTGTTGATCAAGATGAGGTCGGCAGCCGCAAACATGTGTGGGTACTTCAGCGGCTTGTCGTCCCCCTCGGTGACCGAGATGACCACGACCTTGCCCGACTCCCCCAGATCAAAGAGCGCCGGGCACACCAGGTTGCCGACGTTCTCGATCATGAGCATCGAACCGTCCGGTGGATCCAGGGTGGCCATCCCCCGGCGAAGCATGTCGGCGTCGAGATGGCAGCCCGCTCCGGTATTCACCTGGATGACCGAAGCCCCCGTCGCTCGGATGCGCTCGGCGTCGAAGAGCGTCTCCTGATCGCCTTCGATCACGCAGACGGTTCGATCCCGGCGGCCCTCCCTGATGGTGCGTTCGAGCAGAGTGGTCTTGCCCGAGCCCGGCGAACTCATGAGGTTGATCGCGGCGATCCGGTGCTCGGCGAGCCAAGCACGGTTACCGGCGGCCAGCAGATCGTTCTGGGCCAGGAGTTCCTGCTCGATCTCGATGGTCCGAGTCTGCGGAGCCGGGGCGGAGGCGTGCTCATGACCGTGCGAGTGCACATGGTCATGCGGATGATCATGCTCGTGCGAATGGTCGTGATCATGCGACCCAAGGGTCGCGTGCAGCGCGCCAGGAGCGCGGACCCGTACCCCGTTCGGGTCCCCGCAACCGCACGTGACGCACATCTAGACGACCTCCACAGATTTCACGGCCAGCTCGGTACCCGCCACCAGTTCCACGTCAGCGCTGCCACAGGGGCACAACAAGATCAGATCATGTAATTCGAACTCGGCACCACAGTTCCGGCAGTGCCCGCGTCCGAGAGGTTCGTCGATCTCCAGTACCGCACCGGCCAGCGGGGTGTCTGCAGCAATCAGCTCGAAGCAGAACCGGACGGAGTCCGGGACGATCCCGGAGAGCTTGCCGATCTGCAGATGCACCTTCGCCACGCGATCCTGACCGGTCCGCCGGGTGACGACATCGACAACGCTCTGCGTAATGGACAGCTCGTGCACGCTAGGACGCTAGGCGGCGGGCGGCAGGATCGCAACGCGCGGCACCGGCTGCTGCGTCCGAAGTGAGGGTCGCAATTGACTCAGCTTGCTCGGACGTAATGGCTGAATCCCCACCTCAGCGGCTGACCGTTGGATCATTCTCCAGCCAGAACCGCCAGGGCAGCGCCGTCGCCTTGGCGATGCCGATCCTCGGGCCGACCTGGATCCGGTCCGCCGCCGGTGGGTCGGTGGCCAGCCTGATGCTGAGCCGCCCGCGCCGATCGAGCAGATGGGCGCCATTGTCGGCGCCGGTGATGCCGAGTGCCTGGGTCAGTCTGGCCGGTCCTCGGGCGAGGTCCACGTCGCGGCGGGCGGCCAGTCTTCTGCGCCGGGCCAGGTCCAGCCCTTCGACGACCTGCCCGGCCCGGAGCAGGACGGCCTCGCCGGTGCCAGTCGGCCCGCAGACCACGTTGGCGCACCAATGCATCCCATAGCTGAAGTAGACGTAGAGACTTCCTGCGGGACCGAACATGACCTCGTTGCGTCGAGTGCGCCCGCGGTGGGTGTGCGCGGCGGGATCGGTTCCGTCACCGCTGTATGCCTCGACCTCGGTGATCCGTACGCCGACGACGCCCTCGGGCGACCGCCGACGGAGCAGTGCGCCGAGCAGGTGCGGTGCCACCACGAGCGCCGGCTGGGACAGCTGATCGAGGAGTTCAACCGACATCAGACCGAGCGCAATCGGCGCTGGCTCCAGGCGCGGTGCTCACAGACGAGGTCGTGCAGCGCGGTGAGCTGTTCGGCGACGCGGACCGGAGCCGTTCCTCCGGTGGTCGACCGGGCATCGAGTGCTTGCCGCACGGTGAGAACCTGGCGGACGTCGGGCGTGAGACGGCGGTCAACTTCGCGCATCGCGTCGTCCGAGAGCTGCCACAGCTCGACGGCCGCGGCGCTGGCCCGGCTTACCAGTAGCCCACTGACCTGGTGTGCCTCGCTGAAGGGAACGCCACCGCGTACCAGCCAGTCGGCCACCTCCGTCGCCAAGGCATGTCCCGTCGTGGTCGACGCCGCGAGTCGCTGCTCGTCCACGCGCAGCGTGGAGATCATCCCGGCCATCGCCGGAAGCAGCAGCAGCAACTGATCGACAGTGTCGAAGACCGGCTCCTTGTCCTCCTGCAGATCCCGGTCATAGGCGAGGGGTAACCCCTTCAGGGTCGCCAACAGGCCGGTGAGGTTCCCGATCAACCGACCGGACTTGCCGCGGGCGAGTTCGGCGATGTCGGGATTCTTCTTCTGCGGCATGATCGATGAACCGGTGGCGTAGGAATCATCGAGTTCCACCCAGCCGAACTCTGTGGTCGCCCAAAGGATGACCTCCTCCCCTAGCCGGGACAGGTGCACTCCGAGTAGCGCGGCAACGAAGAGGAACTCCGCGGCGAAGTCCCGATCCGAGACCGCGTCCACCGAGTTCGTCGATGCGGAGTCGAAGCCGAGTTCGGCAGCGACCGCGTCGGGGTCGAGCGGCAGCGACGAACCGGCCAGCGCCCCGGCCCCCAGTGGGCTGATCGCCGCCCGCCTGTCCCAGTCGAGAAATCTGGCGACATCGCGGGCCAACGCGTGTACGTGGGCCAGCAGCTGATGGGCGAACAGGATCGGCTGGGCATGCTGCAGGTGCGTCAGCCCCGGCGCCGGTGCGTCACGATGCGCGGCAGCTTGGGCCAGCAGGGCGGCTTCGAGGTCGGCGACTGCCGAAACGATCAATCGGCCCTGATCGCGAAGGTAGATGCGCAGGTCGGTGGCGATCTGATCGTTTCGGCTACGCCCGGCGCGCAGCTTCCCGCCGAGTGAGCCCAAGCGCTCGGTCAGCGCCCGCTCGAGCGTGGCATGCACGTCCTCGTCGTCGGCGCTGGGGACGAGACTGCCGTCCCGTACATCGGCCTCCAGCGCGTGCAATGCCTCGAGCATTTGCTCGAGTTCACCCTCGCTGAGGAGGTCGGCCCGGTGCAGGACTCGAGCATGTGCCTGAGAGGCGAGCAGGTCGTACGGAGCCAGCCGCCACTCGAAGTGCACCGACCGCGACAGGGCCGCCAGTGCCGGTGCCGGGCCGGTGGCGAAGCGACCACCCCACAGCCGATGGCGCTCTCCCTCGGCCTCCGTCCAGGACTCAGAGGTCACTGCGCGGAGCCTGCCAGACGTTGATCCCGTGCCGCGGCGAGCTTGCTCGGCAGTCCCCACAGCTCGACGAACCCCTTCGCCAGCCCCTGGTCGAATGTGTCCTGCGCGTCGTAGGTCGCCAGGCCGAAGTCGTAGAGCGAGGCCGCACTGCGCCGACCGGTGGGCACCGCGCGCCCACCGTGCAGGGTCATCCGCACCTCGCCTGTGACGTTGCGACTGGCCTGCGCGATGAAGCCGTCCAGAGCAACCTTGAGCGGGGAGAACCACAGGCCGTCGTAGACGAGCTCGGACCACCGCTGCTCGACCTGGCGCTTGAACCGCGCGAGGTCGCGTTCGACGGTGACGGTTTCGAGTTCCTGGTGCGCGGTGATCAGCGCGATCGCTGCCGGTGCCTCGTAGACCTCCCGGCTCTTGATGCCGACGAGCCGATCCTCGACCATGTCCAGTCGTCCGATGCCCTGAGCACCAGCCCGCCGGTTGAGGATGTCGATCGCCTGAAGGACGGACACGGCATTCCCGTCGATCGAGGTGGGGACTCCCTCGGTGAAACCCACCACGACCTCATCGGGATCACGCGGGATCGCCGGATTCTGGGTGTACTCGTAGACGTCCTCGATCGGCGCGTTCCAGATGTCCTCCAGGAAGCCGGTCTCGACCGCGCGGCCCCAAAGATTCTGGTCGATGGAGTACGGCGACTTCTTGGTGACGTCGATCGGCAGCGACCGCTCCTCGGCGAAGGCGATTGCCTTGTCACGGGTCATTCCCGAGTCACGAACCGGAGCGAGCACCTTCATGTGTGGGGCCAGGGCAGCGATCCCGACCTCGAAACGGACCTGATCGTTCCCCTTGCCGGTGCAGCCGTGGGCCACCGTGTCCGCACCGTAGGTCTGGGCAGCGGTCACCAGCGCCTTGGCGATCACCGGGCGCGATAGTGCCGACACCAGCGGATAGCGGTCCATGTACAGCGCGTTGGCGCGAAGCGCCGGCCCGCAATACTCAGTGGCGAACTCAACTCGCAGATCTGCGATGACGGCTTCGACGGCGCCACAGGCCAGCGCGCGCTTGCGGATCACCTCGAGGTCCTCGCCGTTCTGGCCGACGTCGCAGGCGACTGCGATGACTTCGGCTCCGGTCGCTTCGGTGATCCAGCCGATCGCTACTGAGGTATCCAAACCACCTGAGTAGGCCAGGGCGACGCGCTCATGGGACGACATGTTTCTCCTTGTTCGAGTAGTTCGAGTAGTTCGAGGATGGCTTCGGGTCTGCGGTGCTGCCGCGGCCGCGGTCGGCCAAGGCGGCGAGTTGAGCTGCCAGCGCCGGACCGCCGTCAGGATCACGGGTGATCACCAGAACGGTGTCGTCGCCGGCGATGGTGCCGAGAGTCGCCGGGAGGCCCGCCTTGTCCACCGCGGAAGCGAGGAACTGAGCGGCTCCCGGCGGGGTTCGGACGACCACCAGATTGGCGCTTGCCTCGACACCGATGAGCAGATCCCCCAAGCGGTGCACGAGGGCGTCCGGTGGTCGGCGCGCTGGGCGCAACGGCGACCCACCTTCCTGCGGCAGCACGTAACTGGCCGGCTCACCGTCGACGCCCCGCAATTTCACCGCGCCGAGCTCGTCGAGGTCGCGCGACAACGTCGCCTGGGTGACTTCGACGCCGTCGGCATGCAGAGCTGCGGCGAGGTCGGCCTGAGAGTGGATCGTGCCGGCCTCGATGAGCGCGATGATGCGGGCATGGCGTGCGCTGCGGGTCAACGGTGCGGCCATGGTCATCGAGCCCTCTCCTGAAGCAGCCACACCATCAAGGCCTTCTGCGCGTGCAGCCGGTTCTCGGCCTCATCCCAGACCGCGCTGTGCGGGCCGTCGATCACCTCAGCGGCGATCTCCTTGCCCCGGTAGGCAGGCAGGCAGTGCAGCACGACCACGTCCTCGGCCGCGCGGTGCACCGCTGCGGTGTCGATCACGTACGGCGTGAACGGCGTCGCCCGGTCACTGCCTTCCCGCTCTTGGCCCATGGACACCCACGTGTCGGTGGCCAGCACGTCTGTGCCGTCCGCGGCTTCGGCGGGGTCGGGCGTCCAGCGCACCGAGCCGCCTGCCGCGGCTGCGAGCTGGCCGGCCCGGTCCAGGATCGCCGGGTTGGGCTGGTACCCCTGCGGGGAGCCGATGCGCACGTGCATTCCGGCCAAGGCAGCACCGAGCAGGTACGAGTGGGACATGTTGTTAGCCCCGTCGCCCAGGTAGGTCAGCGTCAGTCCGGACAGCGCGCCGCGGCGCTCGGCGACGGTCTGCAGGTCGGCCAGAACCTGGCAGGGATGGAACTCGTCGGTCAGCGCATTGATCACCGGTACGCGGCTGACCGCGGCCATCGCCTCGATACGGTGCTGGCCGAACGTGCGCCAGACGATCGCCGCGCACTGCCGGTCCAGGACCCGCGTGGTGTCCTCGATCGGTTCGCCGCGGCCGAGCTGGGTGTTCTGCGCGTCGATCACGAGGGGGTATCCGCCGAGTTCGGCGATCCCGATTGAGAAGGACACCCGGGTGCGGGTCGATGGCTTGTCGAAGATGAGAGCGACCGTCTGAGGCCCATCCAGTGGCCGAGGGCCAGCCGGGCGCTTGGCCTTGAGTTCCGCCGCGACGGCGAGAATCTGGCGTTGTTCCTCAGCCGTGACGTCGTCGTCGCGCAGGAAGTGCCGCGTCATGTATCGCTCCTTGGGGTGATCGCCTCGAGCGCGTCGAGAAACGCGCTGAGCTGATCGTCACTGACCACCAGTGGCGGCGCCAACCGGATCGCGTCGGCCGCCACGGCGTTGACCAGGAAGCCGGCGCTGCGCAGTGCCGACTCCACCTCGGCAGCCCGGGGTTCCGCCAACGTGATCGCCAGCAGAGCCCCCTCGCCTCGGACGCCGGTGTACAGCGGATGGCCGAGCGCCGCGATGCCCTCCGCAACGAAGGCGCCGATGTTCTTGGCCCGGCTCAGCAGATCGTCGGCGACAATGGTCTCCAGGACGGCAAGCGCCGCGGCGCAGGAGACCGGGTTGCCGCCGAAGGTGGACCCGTGGCTCCCGGGCTGTAGGAGCTCGGCTGCCGGGCCGAATGCGAGCATCGCCCCGATCGGGAGGCCGCCGCCGAGCGCCTTTGCCAAGGTCAGGACGTCGGGTTCGACTCCACTGGATTGGTGCGCGAACCAGGCGCCGGTACGCCCCATCCCGGTCTGTACCTCGTCGAGAGCGAACAGCGCGCCGCCGACCTTGGCCGTCGTTTCGGCGGCGGCCAGATAACCGCTCGGAGCCGGCTGGACGCCGGCCTCACCGAGGATCGGCTCCAGGATCACCATCGCTGTGGACCCGCCCACGGCGGCTTCCAAAGCGGCGACGTCGCCGTAGGCAACGTGTGTGACTCCGCCCGGCAGCGGGGCGAATGGCAAAGCCTTGTCCGGCTGCCCGGTCATGGCCAGCGCACCCATGGTCCGGCCATGGAACGCACCAAGGGCCGCGACAACTCCGGACCGTCCGGTCAGCCGGGAGACCTTGAAGGCTGCCTCATTGGCCTCGGCTCCGGAGTTGCAGAAGAAGACCCGGCCGGGACGGCCGACGAGCTCGAGCAACCGCTCGGCGAGCAGGATGCCTGGCTCGTTGACGACGAGGTTGGACGTGTGGCCGAGGTTGGCGATCTGCCGGCTGACGGCCTCCACCACCGCAGGGTGGGCATGGCCGAGGACGTTGGTGGCGATGCCGCCGATCAGGTCCAGATACGCCTTGCCGGTTTCGTCCCAGACCTGCGCGCCTTGTCCGCGAACCAAGGCCAGGGGTGGGGTTCGGTAGTTCCGCGCCATCACCGCGGCCCACCGCTCGACCAGGCTGCCTGTGGCCATCATGTGGCGGTGTCCTCTCCGGCGGGTGGTGGTGAGGGCACCACCATGGTGCCGGTGCCCTCACTGGTCAGCATCTCGAGCAGCAGTGCATGCGGCAGGCGCCCGTCCACCACCGTGGCGCGCCGGACGCCGCCCTGTACGGCGCGCAGGCAGGCGGCCATCTTCGGTGCCATTCCGCTGTCGATGTGTGGCAGGACCTCGGTCAGTTCGTCCGTCGTGATCTGTTGGACCAGGGAGCTGCGCTCCGGCCAGTCGCTGTAGAGCCCCTCGACGTCGGTGAGGACGACCAGCTTGACCGCCTGGAGGGCGACGGCCAGTGCAGCGGCGGCGGTGTCGGCGTTGAGGTTGTGCACGACGCCGTCGGCATCCGGCGCCACCGACGACACGACCGGGATCCGGCCGGCCGCCACCAGGTCGAGCACCGCTGCCGGGTTGACCGAAGCGACATCCCCGACCAGGCCGATGTCGACCTGCTCGCCGTCCACCTGCGCCGTCGTGCGCTCGGCGGTGAACAGGTGCGCGTCCTCACCCGACAGGCCCACCGCGTGCGAGCCGTGCGAGTTGATCAGACCGACCAATTCCCGTCCGACCTGGCCGACCAGCACCATCCGGACGACGTCGATCGTCTCCTCGGTGGTGACTCGCAAGCCGGCCCGGAACTCGCTCTCGATGCCCAGACGACCCAGCATTGCCGAGATCTGCGGTCCGCCGCCGTGCACCACGACCGGCCGGATGCCGACGTAGCGCAGGAAGACCAAGTCCTGCGCGAAGGCACGCTTCAGGTCCTCGTCGATCATCGCGTTACCGCCGTACTTGATGACCACGACCTGACCGAAGAACTCTTTGAGCCACGGCAACGCGTCGATGAGGATCGCCGCGCGGGCGGCGTCCCGCTCAGGGTCGTCGGGCCGCATGGGCCGACGGCTCCCCCATCGCCGGACCCGGTCCTGGGCTGCCTGTGCGGTCAACTCTTCACCCCAGCCAAAAGCGGTGGTCGACAACGCCTGGCCCCTCAAGTCTGAACCCCAGCCAAGACGTGGGTTGGCTTCGCCCGGCCGCTCAACTGCTGTACGCCGAGTTCTCATGGACGTATGCGAGGCTGAGGTCGTTGGTCCAGATGGTGGCGTCGTGGCCGCCGGCGTGCAGCCGTACCTGTACATCGACCTCCCGGCCGGTGAGGTCGCAGGTGTTCCGGTCCTCGCCGATCCCGCCCTTGCGACAGACTTCGACGCCGTTGATCACAACGTCCAGACAGTCAGGCTCGAAGGTGGCGTCGGTGGTGCCGACCGCGGCCAGGATTCGCCCCCAGTTGGGGTCGGCTCCGAAGAACGCGCACTTGACGAGGTTGTTCCGGGCGATCGCCCGCGCGACAGCCACGGCGTCATCCACGCTCGCGGCCTGTTCGACGGAGATCGAGATGTCCTTGGTCGAACCCTCGGCATCACTGAGCAGTTGCTGGGCGAGGTCGTGACAGATCTCGGTCACGGCCGCGGTGAGCGCTTCCTGGTCGGGTATCTGGCCGCTGGCGCCGCTGGCCAGCAGAAGGACAGTGTCGTTCGTCGACATCGCGCCGTCGCTGTCCACCCGATCGAACGTGACAGCAGTGGCCGCCCGCAGGGCGCTCTCCAGAGCCTCGGGCGCGGCGTCCGCGTCGGTGGTCAGAACGACGAGCATCGTGGCGAGGCCCGGGGCGAGCATGCCGGCGCCCTTGGCCATGCCGCCCACAGTGAAACCGTCCCGGGTCAGGCTGGCCTGCTTGGGCACCGAGTCGGTTGTCATGATCGCCTCGGCGGCGCGGGGCCCGCCATCGGTGGACAGTTCCTTGACCGCCGCGGTGATTCCGGACAGGAGTTCGGGCATCGGCAGGCGAACCCCGATCAGACCAGTCGAGGCGACGGCGACATCTATCGCGCCCATGTCCAACTCGCCGGCCACGTGCTCGGCCGTGTGGTGGGTGTCGGCGAAGCCGTCCGGGCCGGTGCAGGCATTCGCGCCGCCGGAGTTCAGGACCACCGCACGCAGCTGCCCGGTGGCGAGGACCTGCTCGCACCACAGCACGGGTGCGGCTCGGACCCGGTTGCGGGTGAACACCCCGGCCGCGCTCGTGCACGGGCCGTCGTTGACCACAAGAGCGACATCGAGGCCGCCAGATGATTTCAGTCCGGCGGCAACTCCGGTTGCCCGAAAGCCCTGCGGCGAGGTGACCGTCACAACAACACTCCGTGCTCCGCACGGCCGTTCGCTGCGCTCCTCGCTCGTCCCTCGCTGCGATGCTCGCTCACGGGGCGAGTCCCAAGGTCGGCAGACCGAGGGTTTCCGGCAGTCCCAGCGCGATGTTGGCGCTCTGGATGGCCGCACCGGCCGTGCCCTTGGCGAGGTTGTCCAAGGCCGCCACCACGACCAGACGTCCCGCGTCGGCATCGACGGCAACCTGGAGGTGTACGCAGTTCGAGCCGAGAACCGCGGCTGTGGAGGGCCATCTCCCGTCCGGCAGCAGGGTGACGAACGGCTCGTCGGCGTACGCCTTCTCGTACACCGACGTGGCTGTGGATGTATCAACGTCGCCGACGAGTGGCGCACTGCAGGTCGCGAGGATGCCGCGAGACATCGGGGCGAGTACGGGAGTGAAGGACACGCGTACCCCGGTACGTGCGGCCGCGCTCAGCTGCTCGGTCATCTCGGGGGTGTGTCGGTGGATTCCTCCGACGCCGTACGCGCTGACTGCACCCATGACCTCGCTGCCCAGCAGATTGGGAGCCGCCTTCCGCCCGGCGCCGGAAGTGCCGCTGGCGGCGACGATGACGACGTCGCGTGTCACCAGGCCGGCGTCGAGCGCGGGGGCAAGGGCCAGGATGGCGGCGGTCGGGTAACACCCGGGTACCGCGATCCGCCGAGCGCCGATCAACTTGTGGCGGGCACCGGGAAGCTCCGGCAATCCGTACGGCCAGACCGGCGCGTGCGAACCGCCGTACCAGCGCTCCCAATCAGCGGTGTTGGACAGCCGGTGATCAGCGCCCAGATCGATGACCAGCGTGTCCGGTGTGAGCGCGGCGGATAGTTCGGCCGAGTGCCCGTGCGGCAGTCCGAGAAAGACCACATCGTGTCCGCCCAGCGTTGCCGGGTCGGTGGGCGCCAGAACGTACTCGCCGAGCCCGTACAGGTGTGGGTGGTGGGCGCTGAGCAGGTCACCCGCTGAGGAGTCGGCGCAGACTGTCCGCAGTGTGATCGAGGGATGCGCATCCAGCAGGCGGCACACCTCGCCACCGGCATACCCGGACGCCCCGGCCACGGCTGCGGTGAAGGACGCTTCGCTCATCGACACACCGCATATTATGCATCATCTTGAATCCCTATGCAGCGGGGGTGGGTCGGTGATTAGGGCTGCGGTGGGATCCGTTGCGGGCCAGGTACCGGCGGGAGGGTGCTGCCCGGTGGCGGCGATTGTGGCATCGGTTCGTGAGGCGGGGCGTAGCTGGCTTGCTCAGCCGGTCCGGCATCTCGGGCGCCAGGTGCGCG
>JALZIX010000182.1 GCA_030860025.1 Actinomycetota bacterium | reverse complement strand
ACGTCGTCACCGGGGTCGTGACGGGCGAGGCCGTACGCGTTGACGTCGCCGAGGTCAACGGCATCCCGTTCCTCAACACCGCGAGCATCGGTGCCTACCCCGAGATGGTGCGTCGTCGTGACGAGCTGGCCAAGCGGTTGGGCAAGTGGCCGTCCCTGGTCATCGCTGCCGGACAGGTGCTGCGGAGGCAAACGCCGATCAAGCTGGAACTCAACGGTGTTCCGGTCGTGGCTTGGATCGTCTTCGTCGGCAACTGCTCGTACACACCGCGTGGACTCTCCCCCGCCTGGCGCCCCCGGCTCGAGGACGGGCTGCTCGATGTGCAGTACCTCCGTGCCGATACCAAGTGGAGCCGCAGCCGTACGGTGCTTACGCAGCTGTTCGGCATCACCGAGCACACCGGGCTCTACCGAGATCAGCTGGTCGAGGAGCTGCGGGTCAGGTCGCTGTCCGGTCCTCAGGAGATCGCCCGCGACGGCGAGCCCGCGGAGTCGGCGACCGATTTCCACTTCATCAAGCGGCCGCGCAAGCTGATCGTCTACCGCCCGCACGAACTCTGATCCGGTCCCGTCCGTGCCGGTGCCCAGACGGGACATTCTCCGGAGAATGTGCGGTCTGCCGGTGCCCAGACGCGACATTCTCCGGAGAAAGTACGGTCGGGAATGGTGAGCTCACCCATGACCGACGCCTGGGGCATCGACCACCGCTGGGTCGATGCCCTGGACAAACCGCACACAGTGGACAAGCGGACCATCAAGCGACTGCGATCAGCGATCGGCCGACCGCCCGCCGATCTGGCAGCGACCGCGCCGTTGGTGGTCCGGCCCGGCCAGGCCCTCGACGGTTTGCCCGGCGTCGCCGGTCCGGGCGAGGTCGTCTGCGAGGACGGCTCGGTACGCACGATCACGGGGCTGGTCCCGCAAGACTTCCCCCTCGGCTACCACCGCCTCCGTACGACCGACGACCGCGGCCGCGCGCTGATCGTCTCGCCTGGACGTTGTTGGCTCCCGGAGGGCTGGCGTGCCTGGGGCTGGACGGTGCAGTTGTACGCGGCCCGGTCGGAATCCAGCTGGGGGTTCGGCGATCTCGGAGATCTCCGATCGATCCGGGAGTGGGCGCAGGCCTCAGGGGCGGGCTTCCTGTTGGTCAACCCGCTGCACGCCGTGGCGCCGACCTGTCCGCAGGAGCCCTCGCCGTACCTCCCGGCCAGCCGACGCTTCCGCAACCCGCTCTACCTCTGCATCGAGGACGTCCCCGGCGCCGATCTGGTGGATCTCGCAGCTTTCCGGATCGAGGGAAAGGAGTTGACCGACCTCCCGCTCGTCGACAGAGACCAGGTCTGGCGGGTCAAGCGTGCGGCGTTGCAGCGCATTTTTGACGCGGCGGTTGAGCAGGACGGGAGCGACTTCGGTCGCTGGCGGGCGGCATTCGGGCGACCGCTCGAGGAGTTCGCGACGTGGTGTGCACTGGCCGACGAGTTCGGCCTCGATTTCCACGACTGGCCCGCCGAACTGCAGCGGCCCGACAGCGCCGAGGTGACGAGATTCCGCGCCGAGCACGGGCCGCAGATCGCCTTCCATGCCTGGCTGCAGTGGGCGCTGGACCGGCAGATCCGCGAGTCGACCGAAGGGATGACCGTCCTGCAGGATCTGCCGATCGGCGTGGACGGCGGCGGTGCTGACGCCTGGGCCTGGCAGGACCAACTTGCCGCGGATGTACGGATAGGTGCGCCGCCGGACCTGTTCAACATGCGCGGGCAGAACTGGGGATCGCCACCGCTGATCCCTTGGCGAATGCGGGCAACAGGGTACGAAGCGTTCATCGCCGCGATCCGGAGCACCATGGCCGCGACTGGCGGTCTCCGGATCGACCATGTGATGGGGCTGTTCCGGCTGTGGTGGCTTCCTGCTGAAGGGTCTGCTGCAGACGGTGGGTACGTGCGGTACCCCAGCGCGGATCTGCTGAACATCGTTGCCCTGGAGAGCCACCGGGCTCGGGCCATCGTCGTGGGTGAGGACCTGGGAACGGTGGAGCCCGGTGTGCGAGAAGCGATGGCTGAGCACGG
>JALZIX010000160.1 GCA_030860025.1 Actinomycetota bacterium | reverse complement strand
CCCGCTGGAGGCGGACGAGCCGATGTTCGGGGTGGAGATCACCGACTCCGAGTACGTCGTGGTCTCGATGCTGGTGATGGCCCGCAGCGGTGCGAAGGCACTGGAAGCGATGGGGACCGACCGCGATTTCGTACCAGCCCTGCATTCCGTCGGCGCGCCGCTGGAGCCGGGTCAGGCGGACGTGCCCTGGCCGTGCAGCCAGACCAAATACATCGTCCAGTTTCCCGAGGAACGGGCCATCTGGTCGTACGGGTCCGGGTACGGCGGCAACGCACTGCTGGGCAAGAAGTGCTACTCACTGCGGATCGCCTCGGTGATGGCCCGGGACGGCGGTTGGCTGGCCGAGCACATGCTGATCCTGAAGATGACCAGCCCGGCGCAGAAGAGCTATTACGTGGCCGCGGCCTTCCCGTCGGCCTGCGGAAAGACCAACCTCGCGATGCTCGAACCCACCGTGCCCGGCTGGAAGGTGGAGACCCTGGGGGACGACATCGCCTGGATGCGGTTCGGCGAGGACGGCCGGCTGTACGCGCTCAACCCCGAGTACGGGCTCTTCGGGGTGGCCCCCGGCACCGGCTGGCACACCAATCCCAACGCCATGCGGACCATCGAGAAGGGCAACTCGGTCTTCACCAACGTCGCACTGACCGACGACGGTGACATCTGGTGGGAGGGAATGACCGAGGAGAAGCCCGCACACCTGACCAGCTGGAAGGGCGAGGACTGGACGCCGGAGTCCGACTTCGTGTCCTCGCACCCCAACTCGCGGTTCTGCACGCCGATCAAGCAGTGCCCGATCCTCGCCCCTGAGTATGACGACCCGAAGGGCGTGCCGATCTCGGCGATCCTGTTCGGCGGCCGACGCAAGACCACGATTCCGTTGGTCACCGAATCCCGGGACTGGCAGCACGGCGTGTTCATGGGCGCGACGCTCTCGTCGGAGACGACGGCGGCGGCGACCGGTCAGGTGGGTGTCGTACGGCGTGACCCGTTCGCGATGCTGCCGTTCATCGGCTACAACGCCGGGGATTACTTCAACCACTGGGTGGTGACCGGCAAGAACGCGGACGAGACCAAGCTGCCCAGGATCTATTACGTCAATTGGTTCCGCCTGGACGAGGACGGCAAGTTCCTCTGGCCGGGGTTCGGCGAGAACTCTCGGGTCCTCAAGTGGGTCATCGAACGCTTGGAAGGAAGCGCGGCCGCGGTCGAGACGCCGGTCGGTCACGTGCCGACGCCGGAGTCCTTGGACACCGACGGTTTGGGAATGACCGACGACCAGATCGCCGCCGTGCTGGCAGTGGACCGCGAGGAGTGGCAGGCCGAGATCCCGCAGATCGCCGAGTGGTTCGACAAGATCGGCGACACCCTGCCGACCACCATGCGCGACGAACTGGAGACCCTCAAGCGCCGCCTCGACGCCTGACGCTCGGAGGCCGACTCAACTAACTGGTCAATTGCCGCAACTGAACCATGCGGCAATTGCCCAGTTAGTGCGGTGGTCGATTAGCTGCGCTTTCGGTAGCGCAGGTAGACGACTCCCGAGGCGTCGAAGAGCCGGGTCTCCACCTGCTCGACCGTGATCGCTGCGTCCAGCAGCGGGAAGAACGGTCGGCCGGCGCCGAGGATGATCGGAAACACGAAGAGCCGGAACTCATCGACCAGTCCCAGCTTGATCAGCTGAGCGGCGAGGTCCGCACCGCCGCAGTCGAGATCGCCACCGGTTTCCTCCTGGAACCGGCGCACCTCGGTAACCATGTCACCGGTCGCGAGCCGACTGTTGGAATCAACGGCGGACAGCGTCCGGGAGAACACCAGGCGTGGCGTGTCCAGCCAGGCAGCGGCGAACTCCTGCGCCACCGGCGGCGCGTCCGGATTGTTCGGGACGTCTGGCCAGTAGCCGGCCATCACTTCGTACAGGTGTCGCCCGTACACCGATCCGCTCAAAGCGGCCATCTGTTCGTTGGCGAAACGGTGCACTTCTTCGTCCGGCTCGCTCCAGTCGTCCCCCCGACCCGGCGAGTCCATGAAGCCGTCCAGCGATACGTGCATCGAATAGATCACGACGCCCATGTGCGCTCCTCACTCGTTTCCTACGACATGTGACCGTTCCAGAGGCGGAAACTCATGGCCAGACCCGGCGCTTCTCCGCAGTTACTCGCGCTCCGAAGGGCAAGTCGTCGGCTAGCGTGTTCGCCGGTCCGGTGAACGAAGGGCGGCGCACGGGTGCTCGGGGCGTACAAGCAGGTGCTGCTGACCCCGCACGCCTTGCCCATGGTCGCGGTCGGATTCATCGGCCGCCTGCCGTTGTCGATGGTGGGTCTGGGCTGCCTACTCGTGGTCGAGGACTACACCGGCTCCTATGCCCTGGGTGGTGCGGTCGCGGCCACCGGTGCGGTGACCACGTCGCTCTTCGGGCCGTTGCTGGGCCGGGCGGCTGACGCGTTCGGACAACGCCGGGTGCTGTTGCCGACGCTCACGGTGTTCGTTCTCTCCGGCGCGACCTTTCTCTGGACGGTCCGCGAGGATCAGCCGCGATGGCTCATGTTCCTCGCTGCCGGGGTCGCCGGGGCCTGCATCCCGCCGATCTCGAGCATGCTCCGCGCCCGCTGGACCTACCTGCTCAGAGGCTCCGCGCGATTGCCCACGGCACTTGCCTTCGAATCGGTGATGGACGAGTTCACGTTCATCATCGGACCGGTCCTGGTCACGTTCCTCTCCACCACCGGGCACACCACCTCAGGCGTCGTCACCGCCTTCGTTTTGGC
>JALZIX010000136.1 GCA_030860025.1 Actinomycetota bacterium | reverse complement strand
GCGGTCCGGAAGTACAGACCGTTGTCGTTGTAGGTGGTGAACTCGTCGGAGGTGTTGGCCGGCGACATCTGCATGACACCAGCACCGGTGATCTTGTCGATCACGGTCTTGGTGACACCGGAGGAAGCCGCACCAACGATGACATTGACACCGCTCTGGATCATCCGGTCGACCGAGGTGTTGGCGGTATCGGTCGAGGTGTCGCCGGAGTCGGTCTCGATCAACTGGACCGGCTGGCCCAGCACCCCACCCGCGGCGTTGATGTCCGCGATGGCAAGTTTGGCCGCGGCCATCTGTGGGGGGCCGAGAAAGGCCAGGTTGCCGGTCAGCGGAAGCAGCGTCCCCACGATCAGCGGACCACCGGTCGGCGCCGCCGCGTAATCCGGGGCCACCGGCGGCTCGATCGTGCTGGCATTGGCCTCGTCACCACCGAGCACGTACTCGGTGCGGTCAGCATCGATCAGGTTGTCCTCACCGAAGGACAAGATCCCGAATGACGCCGCGGCCGGCTCACCGGGATCAGTGAAGGCCAACGGACCGGACAGACCATCGAAGTCCACATCCCCGCCGGCCGCCACGATCGCCAGGCAGGTCGCATAATCGGTGCACTTGTCACCATTGGCGGTGAGCCCGTTCACGAACGGCGCGAACGTCGTCGCATCATTGGTCCGCGCGGTCTCCGCGGCCAACGCCGCCAACACGACTGCGTCATAGGTCTCCGCGGCGTAGTTGAAGTCGACCAGCGCTGGATCCACCTCGAGGAGCCGGTCGGTGAAGTCGGGCGAGAGCTCGGTCAACGGCGTGGTGCCACGCATGTTGGCCAGTGAACCCGGCTCGGTGAATTTCTCACCCAGCGCGTTACCCATATTGCCGTCGGAGCCATAGACATTGACCTGCTTGGCCTCGTCGGTGGCCCCACCGCCGCCACCCTCATCGTCGCCGCCACAGGCAGTGGCCGCGAGTAGGAGCGAGGTCGTCAGGGCGGCGAACCGCATGGTCGTCTGCTGCACGTTTCCGGCACTCCTTGGGTGCACGCCGGTGGCAACGCGAGCACCGGCCGTGCCGGAGATTTTGTCGCGGCCAGGGTTTGCTGGCTTGAACATCGGTGCTCGGGATCGCGAAAGTGCCGTTCAGTCGGGCTCTGGTGCGAGGGTCGGCGTCAACGCCGCTGACTCGGCGAACCTGGGCCAGTCCGGATGCAGAACGGCGGGCCGATGTGCCATGAGCGCCCGCATGACCGAGGGCGTCTGGCCAATTGCGCGACGCATCGTCCGAGTGAGGTGGGCATGGTCGGCGAAACCTAGGTCCGCGGCGACGCGGGCGAGGTTGTCCTGACCCTGCATGAGTTGTTCCAGGGCCAGTTCGATGCGCAACGCAGTGCGAAACTGCCCTAGCGCGTACCCGGTCTGTTCCCTGAAAAGCCGACTGAGATGGTGCGGCGAACATCCCAGCATCCGGGCGAGGTCCGCGACCCGGGAGATCGTCGGATCGGCCACCAGGGCCGCCCGCGCCTCGTCGGCGAGCCGCCTTCGGTTGCGGGCACTTGGTCGTTCCGCGGTCCGGCGACCCGGCTCAGACTGGGCGAGTGCCGCGAGGAACAGCGCGAGGGCTGTCTCCTCGACGGCCAGTGAGTCAACATCGGCCCGCCGGCACAAAGAGAGGAGACGACGGTGCAGCCACGAAACCTCTCTGGTGCGCACGGCCAGCGCCGGAAGGCCGTCTACCCCACCGAGGGAGGCCAACACATACTCCGACACGAAGATGCAGGTGTCGAGATCTCCGCCGGGTCGCGGGTGGGTCACCTCGACCACATGCTCGGGTGCGCCGAAAAGGCAAACGGTCGGATCCACGAACACTTCGACCGACCGGCCCTCGACGACGCTGCCACGCAGGACAAACGACCCCGATCGCACCAAGCACAGCTCATACATGCTCGACCCGATGAGTTCCTGTACGGACGAGGCCCGGTCGCCGGTGCAGGTGATGCTGGTAACCGAAACGTCCGTCCCGGTCAGCAGCGCCTGGGTTCCTCCGCTCATGTCGGACCTCCTGTTCCTAGTCTCTGCGCTCAGCCGCCCACGTGCCATCCCGCCCGCTTCGTGAGCTCCTCTGCAATCTAGGGTTTGGGCATGGTTCATGAGGTACGAGGTGTCATCGCCCGGGCGAAGGGCGAGGCCGTAACAGTGGAAACAATCCTCGTTCCGGACCCTGGACCGGGTGAAGCGCTGGTCGACATCCAGGCCTGCGGCGTCTGTCATACCGACCTGCACTACCGCGAAGGCGGGATCAGTCCGGAGTTCCCGTTCCTACTCGGCCACGAAGCCGCCGGTACGGTCGCTGCCGTCGGGGAGGGGGTCACCAACGTCGCCGCCGGGGATTACGTCATCCTCAACTGGCGAGCTGTGTGCGGCTCCTGCCGAGCTTGTCTGCGTGGGCGTCCCTGGTACTGCTTCGACACACACAACGCCAGGCAGAAGGTGACGCTGGAAGACGGTACGGAGCTGTCGCAAGCGCTCGGAATCGGTGCCTTCGCGGAGAAGGCCCTCGTCCACAGTGGACAATGTACGAAGGTGGATCCCCGAGCTGCGGCTACCGCCGCCGGTTTGCTGGGCTGCGGCGTCATGGCGGGCCTCGGAGCGGCCATCAACACCGGCAATGTCACCCGCGGTGACACCGTCGCTGTTTTCGGCTGCGGCGGTGTGGGAGACGCCGCGATCGCCGGCTCGCGGCTAGCCGGGGCGCGCACGATCATCGCCGTGGACATCGACGATCAGAAGCTCGAGTGGGCCGCGAACATGGGCGCCACCCACACGCTCAACTCGACGAAGACCGATCCTGTGAAGGAGATCCGCAAACTCACCGGCGGATTTGGCGTCGACGTCGCCATTGACGCGGTCGGCCATCCGGAGGTCTACAAGCAGGCGTTCAAGGCGCGCGATCTGGCCGGCACCGTGGTCCTGGTTGGCGTACCGAGTCCGGAGGCCAAGGTCGAACTGCCGATGCTGGAGATCTTCGGCCGTGGCGGCGCGCTGAAGTCGAGTTGGTACGGGGATTGCCTGCCCAGCCGCGACTTCCCGATGCTGGTCGATCTGTATTTGCAAGGCCGCCTGGATCTAGACGCATTCGTCTCCGAGACCATCGGTCTGGACGACGTCGAGGGAGCCTTCGACAAGATGCAGCGGGGCGGGGTCCTTCGTTCCGTCGTGGTCTTCTAAGAGAGCGGGGATCAATCATGGGGGTCGTGATCGAGCGCGTCGTAACGTCGGGTGTCTTCAGCCTGGACGGGCACAATTTCGACGTGGACAACAACGTCTGGCTGGTGGGCAACGAGTTCGAGGTGCTGGTGATCGACGCGGCCCATGATGCCAAGCCGATTCTCAAGGCGATCGGCGGTCGGGACGTGTTAGCGATCGTGCTCACCCACGGCCACAACGACCATCTCAATGCCGCGGGCGACCTATGGGACGGCACGCG
>JALZIX010000123.1 GCA_030860025.1 Actinomycetota bacterium | reverse complement strand
ACCACGCTGTCCACCGGGCCGGCGCCGAGCGTGGCGCGGACAACGTAGAGGTGTTCGGAAAGTTGCTCGACATCGATGAGTCCGGCCTGAACGCACTGCGCGACGACGGCATCGTCTGATGGCTCGCGCCGTAACCAGAGAGGTGGCAAGGTGACCGAACTGCTCACCATCGAAGGCGAAATGGCAGATGTCTTCGCCTACTACGAGGAGCAAGGCTGGACCGACGGCCTGCCCATCATCCCGCCCACCGAGGCAGCCGTCGCTGCGGCCCTGGAGTACACCGACCTCGATCCGCAAGAGCCCCTCGGCAAGATCCCGGCCACTCGAGCCGAAGCCACGGTGCACAGCGTCGCGGTGAACGCGGTGATGGCCGGCTGCAAGCCGGAGTACCTGCCGGTGGTCATCGCTGCGGTACGCGGGTTGGCCACGCCCGAGTTCAACGCCTTCGGCATCCAGGCCACCACGAACCCCGTCGCTGTGCTGGTCGTGGTCAACGGGCCGATCGCCGCCGAACTCGGGTTCAATGGCAAGGGCAATTGCCTGGGTCACGGCTTCCGGGCCAATGCGACAGTCGGTCGCGCCGTCCGGCTTTGCATGATCAACATTGGTGGTGGCCAGGCCCAGACGATGGACAAGTCGACCCAGGGCCAGCCCGGCAAGTACGGCATGTGCATCGCCGAGAACGAGGAGGAGACCCCCTGGGAGCCCTTCCACGTGGAACGCGGGTACGACAAGGAGACCAGCGCCGTTTCGATCATCTCGGTGACCGGCACGCAGAACATCCTGGACCTGGCCAGCAGATCTGCGGTCGGGATCCTCCGTACTCTCGCCTCGTCCGGGGCGACGGTGGGTCACCAGAACGTTCAGCTTGGCGGGGGTCCGCTGTTCATCCTCTGCCCCGAGCATGCCCAGATCCTGGCCGATGGTGGTTTCAGCAAGGACGACGTACGGCAATTCCTCTACGAGACCTCGCGGGTGAAGGTGTCCGACTTCCCGCCGGAGACCCTGAACGGCATGGTGCGCCATCGCCGGCCGCGCAAATTCACCTCCGACCACCCCGATGTGGGGATCCCGCTGGCTGATAGCCCTGAGGAGATCCGAATCCTGGTGGCCGGCGGCGCCGGACCCCACTCGCTTATCTCACCCAGTTTCGGGGAGGCCACGATGGTCCCAACGAACCCGATAACGCTCAGCGATGGCACCCCCGTCAAGAGCGTCCTCGAGTTCACCTGGAAGTGACCGAGTCAGGAGAGACCGTGAGCGCAGTCAGCGTAAAAGTCGAATCACAGGTTGCCACGATCACGCTGGACTCACCGAAGACCCGCAACGCCTTGAACTCGGAAACATCCCGACAGTTGGTTGAGATCTGTGACGACGTCGACCAGAACCCGGATGTGGGCGCTGTGGTTGTCCGGGGGGCAAACTCGACGTTCTGCTCAGGAGCCGAGCGTGGCGTGCTCGATCGAGCTGGTGAGGATCCGGCAGGTGCCGAGCATTTCGGCGGCATCGGTTCGGTCTATGCGGCCTTCGTACGGATCGGCACCCTGGCCGTCCCGACGGTCGCCGCGGTGCGCGGCGCGGCGGTGGGGGCCGGAGTCAACTTGTTGCTGGCCACCGACCTGCGCGTCGTGGCCACGAATGCCAGGATCATCGCCGGATTCGCCACCATCGGCTTGCATCCGGGAGGCGGACACTTCACGTTGCTGGATCGACTGGGTGGGCGTGAGCTAGCAGCGGCAGTGGGTGTCTTCGGTGCGGAGTTGTCCGGTCAGCGGGCCTACGAATTGGGTATCGCCTGGGCGGCGGTGGATGACGAGTCGGTCGAGGATCGCGCATTCGAGCTGGCTAGGACCGCCGCGAAGGATCCTGAGCTAGCCCGGCGAACCGTCCTGACGATGCGCCAGGAACTGGGTCCGCCGGGAGTGTCGTGGGCCGCCGGACTCGAGATGGAGCGCGGGGCGCAGATGTGGTCGCTGCGCCGCAGGTGGCAGAAGCGGGCCGATAGTGGTAGTTGATCGGAGGGCGAAGTGGTAGCCAAGACCCCGAACAGGACGACGGAGGAACGGATGCCTGCTCAGGCCAGCGCGCAAGCAGGGGGCGCGACTACGAAGCCGATGATCTCCTTCGACCACGTCGGAAAGCGCTTCTTCAAGAAGGGCGTCCCTTTTCAGGCGCTCGCGGATGCCGACTTCGATGTGCAGCCGGGCGAGTTCGTCAGTGTCGTGGGACCGAGTGGTTGCGGTAAGTCCACTCTGCTCAACCTCACTGCGGGGCTGATGGAGCCGTCGAGTGGCACCGTGCTGTATGACGGTTCCCCAGTGAAGTCGGTCAACACAAAGGTCGGCTATGTGACTCAAGCTGACACGTTGTTGCCTTGGCGGACCGTCCGGCAGAACATCGGTATTCCGCTGGAGATCCGCGCCGGCTCACGGACGAGCAACAAGGACGAGCGCGTCAAGGCGATGATCGAAAAGGTCGGCCTCGGCGGTTTCCAGGATCACTATCCGGCGGAACTATCCGGCGGAATGCGCAAGAGAGTGATTTTGGCGCGCACGCTCATTTATGAGCCGGAGACACTGCTCATGGACGAGCCGTTCGGCGCTCTGGACGCCCAGCTCAAGCTGGTTCTGCACCAGGAGTTGCTGAAGCTGTGGACGGATGCGAAGACGACGATCATCTTCGTGACTCACGATCTGGCCGAAGCGGTGACCCTGTCCGACCGAGTCGTCGTGGTGTCTTCGCGGCCTGGCACCATCCGCACGATCCAGAACGTCGATATCGAACGTCCCAGGGACGTCTTCGACGTGCGCTTCGACGAGCGTTTCCGCGTGCTACACCAGGAACTGTGGGCGATCCTGCAGGGTGACATGCTATCCGGCGAAGAGATGTGACGAACTGATCCCGGACCCGGTTACCGGCGCGCGGTTGCCTCACCGTGGGATTCCGCGTCTACCGAACGCTGGTGGATCTCGCGGATCTTCTCCAAGGTCACTTGCCGGTGCCGGGCCATCCATTCGTTGACCACATCGGCGTCGCGCGCTTCGAATGCCCGCATTATCTCCCGGTGATGGTCTTGAGCGAGTGATCTCGGCACCTTCACGTACGCCATCGCGTTTTGATACCTGGCCGCGTTGTGCCACAGCCTCGTCAGGAACCTGACGAGACGTTCGCTGCCGGAACGCTCGAACGGGATGAAGTGGAACTCCCGGTTCAGGGCGAGGAAGTGCTGCCCGTTCTCCCGTACAGCGTGGCCCATCTCGCGATTCAGTTCGCGCATCCGCTTGAGGTCGGCATCACTGAGCCGCGGAACGGCCAGCCGGATGGCCTCGTCCTCCAGAACCTGCCGCCAATGGTAGATGTCCTCGAGATCAGCAATCGAGAGTTCGGCGACGAAGAATCCGATCCGCGGAACTCGCCGGACGTGCCCGATCTCCTCGAGTGCAACGAGCGCCTCGCGCACCGGGATGTGCGACACGCCGAGTTGCTCGGCCAGGCGGGCCGGTGAAAGCCGGGCCCCGGGGGCGAGTTCGCCGGAGACGATGTCGCGCGAGAGGCGACGGAGTACGAAGTCCTGCAGGCCTTCAGGCTTGACATCCTTGCCGCTTGCGAATGTAGGTGCGGACAACCTGGACTCCTCGAGCAGAAGATCTATCCGGTGTGGGCCGGCTTGCTGGACCGTTCGCGCTCCTCCAGCGCGAACAGGGACCGCATCCGATGATTGTCTGTGACGCGGATCAGCGCCTGGACATCGCGGCTGCGTACCGCGTTCATCATCTGCAGGTGCTCCTGATGCGAGTCAGCGCTGGACACCAGCGACGCCGCAGGATATCGAGCCGCAGCATCCCAGAGGCCATCGAGCATCCGCAGCAGACGCTCACTGCCGGCGCGCCGGAAGGGGATGAAATGGAAGGTGCGATTCAGCAGGAGGTACTTGTCTCGCGACTTGGCGTTTGCCACTTTGCCCATCTTCAGGCAGAGGTCCTCCATCTCGGCAAGGTCCTCGTCGGTCAGCCGGGGGACACCGAGTTCGAGCGCTTCGTCTTCCAAGATCTTGCGCAGCCGATAGATATCGCTCAGGTCTTCGACGGTCAGCGGTCGAATCGAGAAGCCGATCCGCGGCTTGTGTTCCACGTGACCAACCGACTGCAGCGCGACCAGGGCCTCGCGTACCGGAATGTGCGAGACGCCCAACTCCTTCGCGATCAGGCTCGGTGAGAGTCGTTCGCCCGATTGGAACCGGCCCGTGGTGATCCCCAGCATCAGGCTTCGCTGCACGTAGGCGATCAGTGCCTCCGGCGCCGCTGTGTCCTCACGCACGGCTTCAGCCATCCCGGCGGGCCCGATCTGCGGAGGACATGATCAAAGTATAGGGAATATCGGAGATCATCCAGGCCAGGCAACTCAGCGTTTCCACGATCGTAACGCGGCCTGCTGGCGGTGACGCCGGGCGTGCTGGCGGAGGCGGACGGGAATCGAACCCGCCTGACCGAGGTACTCGGCCACGTCGGTTTTGAAGACCGCGAGGGCCACCAGGCACCCTGACGCCTCCAAGTGGGGATTCTATCCAGGACCGCACAGCAAGATACGATATAGCAAATATATCGGTACGGTAACGGTTCGGAGGACAACATGGGCTTCGGCTTCGGTGCGAGCCTCGTCTGCGACGACTTGGCAAAGCTTCCTGGTTGGG
>JALZIX010000110.1 GCA_030860025.1 Actinomycetota bacterium | reverse complement strand
CTCGGCGATCGCCTTGTTGTTGCGGCCGCGCGCGATGTGGGAGAGAACCTCCCGCTCGCGCGGAGTGAGATCGTCGACCGGCGAGTGCTCACGCGTCCGAGCCGTGATCAGGGCATCGACGACTGCTCGATCCACGACCGACCCGCCGCGGTGGACCTGGCGGATCGCATCGACGAGGTCCTCGACGTCACCGACTCGCTCCTTGAGCAGGTACGCGCGGCCGCCGGACCCGTCTTCGAACAGCCTGATCGCGTAGTCGGCCTCGACGTACTGCGACAGCACCACGACACCGATCTCCGGATGGCTGCGCCGCAATGACCGCGCGGCCTGCACGCCCTCATCCGTCTGCGTCGGGGGCATCCGGATGTCGGTGAGGACCACGTCGGGGGTCAGCTCGTCGATGGCGGCCATCAGCTCAGGGAGGTCGGCGCAGATGCCGATCAGGTCCAGGCTGTCCTGGGTGTCGATCAGGGCCCGGACGCCTTCCCGTACGACGTAGCTGTCCTCGGCGAGCAGGACCCGGATCGGCGGGCTGGCTTCGGTCATCGTCGCGTGATCGTACGGTCAGCTCGTACGGCGTCGGCTGGCCGCAGGCTCAAGTAGGCAGCAAGTGGGGTGCCGCTGAGATGAAGGTCAACAGTTCGTCCTGGTGTTCGTGGGTCTCGCCTGGGGCCAGCATGATCAGGCGGCTGACACCCAGGTCGGCGTAGCGCTTCACCAGGTCGAGATCGAGCGGTATCCGATGGGGTGGGGTGATCGAGATCTCCAGCTCACCCAGGTGGGCGGGTCGGTCGTACCGTGCCTGCGCCTCCCGAAGTCTGGTGATCGCTGCCGCGGTCTTGTCGGGGCTGAGTGAGTAGCCGTACCAGCCCGTGCCATGGGTGACCGCTCGCCGAGCGGCCGCCGCCGCATGCCCTCCGATATGTATCGGTGGACCGGCCGGACTGAACGGTCGTGGTTCGGCCCGCAGCCCGGCGATCGTCCTTCCCTGGAAGGCGATCGTCGGTGTTTCTTGCGACCACAGAGCAGGAAGCGCGCCGAGCATCTCGTCGACCCGTGAAGCTCGGGACTCCAAGGGGATTCCGAAGGCCGCGAACTCGGGTTCGTAATAGCCTGCGCCGACACCGAGCAGCAGCCGTCCGGCCGAGATCCGATCCAGCGAGGCGACCTGCTTGGCGAGGGCGAGTGGTTGATACAGCGGCAACACTGTGACTCCGGTGCCCAGCAGCAGGCTCGTCGTGTGAGCGGCGATGTTGGCCAGCGCCACGAACGGCTCGAGAATCGCGCTGTCCGGCGTGACCGGTGCTCTGGCCACGGTCGGATCGGCAATCGCGAAATGCTCGCCGGTCCACACGCTCTCCCAACCGGCTGCCTCGGCTGCCCGAGCGGCCTCCACAGCGCGCTCAGGTTCGGCACCGAGGGCGCCCATGTTGATCCCAAAGAGACCCAGCTTCATGGCACCAACGTAGTTCGGCTGTGGCGTGCCTGGCGTGCCTATTCTCTTGTCGTGGAGGTTGGGCCTTGGCTGAGGTGAAGTCCGTACTCGTACACGGAACCCGGATCGCCTACCGGGAGGCTGGACCGGACGACGGGCCATTGATCCTGCTGATCCACGGCGTCGCCTCGCAGTCGGCGACCTGGGATCTGGCACTGCCCTTCCTGGCAGAGCAAGGCCTGCACGCACTGGCACCTGACCTGCCCGGACATGGTGGCTCCGAGGCGGGACACGGCGACTACTCCCTCGGCGGGTTCGCCACCTTGCTGCGCGATCTGCTGTTCACCCTGGGCCTGGGCCCGGCCACGCTGGTCGGGCATTCGATGGGTGGTGGCATCGCGTTGCAGCTGGCCCATCAGTTTCCCGAGCTGACCGAGCGGCTGGTCCTGTCGGCCAGCGGCGGTCTCGGGACCGACGCGCACCCGCTGCTGCGGGCGGCATCGGCGCCGGGGACGGAATTCGTGCTGCCGCTGATCATGAATAGGCGGGTTGTCTGGGCGATGCAGCGCGCACGGCGGCTGATGGACAGCCGGGGCCGGACGCCGGAATTGCTCTCCGATGGGGCGCTACGCAACTACGGCGCACTGTCGACCCCACAGGGCCGCCGGGTCTTCCTGGCAACCGTCCGCTCGGTGATCAACCACACCGGCCAGCGGGTGACGGCCGTGGGCCGGCTGCACCTGACCAGTCATCTGCCGACGCTGCTGATCTCCTGCGCCGATGATCCGGCCATCCCGCGGGCGCACGCCGAGGCAGCCCACGCCGAACTGCCCGGGAGCCGCCTGGAGATCGTGCCCGGGCGCAGCCATCGCCCGCATCAGCTTGACCCGGAGCGCTTCGCGCGGGTATTGGGCGATTTCGTAGGCAGCACCGTTGCGGCCACGGAACTCCCCGCCTGGCGCACCGCCCGGCTCGAGGGCTGACTCGGGCATCCGGGCGAAAGTGCGGCAGACTTTCCTCCCGTGAGCGAGCCGACGGTGCATGACACGGCACCCGTACCGGAGACCAAGCCGTTGCCCGCGACCGAGCAGCCGCCGAGCCCAGCAGCGATGACTGCCCCGACCCCTCGTGGGCTGGTCACCGGAGCCTCGTACTCGATCACGGTCCGGCTCACCGCGGACGGCGACCCGGCCAGCATCGGCCGGATCGCGACAGCGGTCGGAGACTCCGGGGGTGCGGTCACTGCGATCGACGTGGTCGATTCGCGACCGGACGGCCTGGTCGTCGACGTCACCTGCTCGGCGGCCGATGGAACCCACGCCCAGGAGATCGTCGCTTTGCTGCGCACCGTCCGGGGAGTGACGGTCGGCAAGGTGAGCGACCGGACATTTCTGTTGCACCTGGGCGGCAAGCTCGCGGTCGCCTCCCGGGTGCCGCTCAAGACCCGCGACGACCTGTCGATGGCCTACACGCCAGGTGTCGCCCGGGTCTGCCTGGCGCTCGCGGAGAATCCCGACGACGTACGGCGTCTGACGATCAAGGGGAACAGCGTCGCGGTCGTGACCGACGGCAGCGCCGTACTGGGCCTGGGCAACCTCGGACCCGGACCGGCGCTGCCCGTGATGGAGGGCAAAGCGGCACTGTTCAAGCGGTTTGCCGACATCGACGCCTGGCCGATCTGCCTGGACACCCAAGACACCGACGAGATCGTCCGTGCCGTCGAGATCATCGCGCCGGTCTTCGGCGGGATCAATCTCGAGGACATCGCCGCGCCAAGGTGTTTCGAGATCGAACGTCGGCTGCGGGCGTCCTTGTCGATTCCCGTGTTCCACGACGACCAGCACGGTACGGCGATCGTCGTGCTCGCCGCGTTGACCAACGCTTTGCGCGTGGTGGGCAAGGACTTGGGTTCGGTGAAGATCGCGGTCGCCGGTGCGGGAGCCGCTGGTACGGCGATCGTCACGTTGCTGTTGGCGGCCGGCGTCACCGACATACTCGTCTGGGACCGCAGCGGCATCTTGAGCCGGGACGACGACCGGCTGTCGCCGGCGATGCGGGAGTTGGCGCAACGGACCAACCCGGACAACGTCCGCGGAGAGCTCGCCGACGCCCTCGTCGGGGCTGACGTGTTCATCGGGGTGAGCGCCGGCAACGTCCTGCCCGCGACAGCGCTGGAGGTGATGGCCGACGGGGCGGTCGTCTTCCCGCTGGCCAACCCGACGCCGGACATCGACCCGGTGGCGGCTCGGCCGTACGCGTCCGTCATCGCCTCAGGCAGATCGGATCTGCCGAACCAGATCAACAACGTGCTCGCGTTTCCGGGCGTATTTCGCGGGCTGCTCGACGCGCGGGCGACGGAGATCAGCTCGGAAATGCTGCTCTCGGCCGCCAAGGCGCTCGCCGAGGTGGTCACCGATGATCAACTCAATGCGAGCTACATCGTGCCGAGCGTGTTCGACTCCGCCGTACACAAGGCAGTCGCCGGCGCAGTAGCCGACGCCGCGAAGGCTGCCGCCGCAGCCGCGAAGGCGGACTCAACCGAACCAGATCCCGCCGTACCAAACCCCTGAACCCCTACCCCAAATCCGCCGTTGTGCGCATAAGGGTCGGGCACAATCGGGGCGATGCCGGAACTGCCCGAGGTCGAAGCGCTCGTCCACCACCTCCGTGTCGAGGCTGTGGGCCGGGTCGTCACGCGCCTCGATCTAGCCGAGATTGCGGCGATCAAGACCTTCGATCCGCCGCACACCTCGCTGGCCGGGCTGGAGATCACCGGGGCGGCCCGGCACGGAAAGTTCCTCGACCTCGATGTCAGCGGCCTGCATCTCGTGGTGCATCTGGCCCGAGGTGGCTGGCTGCACTGGCGAAAGGACCTGCCGCTGGCTCCACCGCGTCCGGGCAAGGGACCGCTGGCGATGCGCGTGCACTTGGCCGAGCGAGAGGACTCCGACGATCGGCCGTCCGCCGGAGCCGGCTTCGACCTGACCGAGGCGGGCACTCGTAAGGGGCTGTCGATCTACGTCGTACGGGATCCCGCGCACGTGCCCGGAGTCGCTCGACTCGGACCGGACGCCTTGTCGCTGACCGAGACCGAACTCGCGGCGCTGCTCGCCGAGCGTCGGGTCCAGCTCAAAGGCGCGCTCACCGACCAGCGGGTAATGGCCGGCATCGGGAACGCCTACTCCGACGAGATTCTGCACACCGCGAAACTGTCCCCGTTCAAGATGACCGACCGGCTCGAGCCGGCCGAGTTGGCGCGGTTGCACGCGGCGATGCAGGAGGAGCTCACCGATGCGGTGAACCGTTCGATCGGGCAGGGTGCGGCGACCTTGAAGTCGGAGAAGCGATCAGGTCTGCGGGTGCACGCCCGTACCGGCCTGCCTTGCCCGGCGTGCGGGGACACGATCCGTGAGGTGTCCTTCGCCGACAACTCGCTGCAGTACTGCCCGACCTGTCAGACCGGCGGCAAACCCCTGGCCGATCGTCGGATGTCCAAACTCCTCCGCTGAGTTTTC
>JALZIX010000079.1 GCA_030860025.1 Actinomycetota bacterium | reverse complement strand
CCAAGGGAATGCGGGCCGCTGTCGGTGTCGGTGATTAGGCTCGCTAGACGTGGCAGCTCCCGTTCTCGGCGTACACGTCGGTGCCCGCGACGTCGACTCCGATCCGATCGCGCAGGCCCATGCTTCTGGTGCTGATGCGGTCCAGATCTTTCTGGCCGATCCGCAGGGCTGGAAGGCCCCGCGGCCGCATCCACGCGCCGCGGAGTTCGCGGCCAGTGAGTTGGACATCTACGTGCACGCGCCATACGTCCTCAACGTTGCGACCACGAACAACCGGATCCGCATCCCGAGTCGCAAGTTGCTGGGGGCGCACGCGAAGGAGGCTGCTGCGATCGGCGCCAAGGGTCTGATCGTCCATGGCGGTCACGTCCTCGCCGATGACGACGAGGCGATCGGCTTCGACAATTGGCACAAGGTGTTCGAGCGGCAGGCCGACGAGGGTGGGTTCCCGCTGCCGATCCTGATCGAGAACACCGCGGGCGGCGACAAGGCGATGGCCCGGCGCCTCGATGCGATCAAGAAGCTCTGGGCCGCCGTCGGCGAGTTCGATGCCGGCTTTGTCCTCGACACCTGTCACGCCTGGGCAGGTGGGATCGAGCTTGCCACCTCAGTTGAGTCCGTGCTCGCGATCACCGGGCGCATCGATCTGGTGCACTGCAACAACTCCCGTGATGAGCCCGATTCAGGTCGCGATCGCCATGCCGGACTGATCTCCGGCCAGATCGAGACCGCAGCGCTGGTCGAGGTGGTCCGGTCCGCTGGTAGGCCGGTCATCCTGGAAACGCCCGGGGGCGCGGCGGAGCGCGGCCCCGAGATCACCCTGCTGCGGGAGGCGTTGGCCTGAGCGCCGGCGACGATGTTCGGTTGCGCGCAGCCATCTCAGGTGCGACGGCGCGGCTGGCTGCGGCCGGCGTCCCCAGCCCTCGGGTGGATGCGATCGCGTTGGCCGAGCACGCCCTCGGCGTACCCCAACTGATCCTGGCCGTCACGCCCGACGTGCCGGACGGGTTCGAGGCTGCCTATGCCGCGCTCATCGAGCGGCGCGAGGGGCGCGAGCCACTGCAGCACATCACCGGGTACGCGGCGTTCCGCCACCTGACCCTGCGGGTGGCACCGGGTGTGTTTCTTCCCCGGCCGGAGACCGAGGTCGTCGCGCAACGGGCCATTGACGAAGCGCGGCGATTGGTCGCCGGCGGCAGTCAGCCGCTGGTCGTTGACCTGTGCAGCGGGTCGGGAGTGATCGCCCTCTCGGTGGCCGTCGAGGCGCCGGGATCGCACGTGGTCGCCATCGAGGTCGACCCAGCGGCGGTCGAGCTTGCACGGGCCAATGCCTCAGAGCTGGGCCCAGGCGTTCGCCTTCGATTCGAGGTCGGCGACGTGACCGACCCGGCCCTGCTCGCCGAGCTCAACGGCACCGTCGACGTCGTGATCAGCAATCCGCCCTACATCCCCGACGATGCGGTGCCGCTCGACATCGAGGTGGCCGGCCACGATCCTGCCCGTGCGCTGTTCGGTGGCGGGAGAGATGGCCTGGACGTGCCTGGCGGCGTGGTAGCGGCGGCGGCCCGGCTCCTGCGGGGCGGCGGATTGTTCGTGATGGAGCACGCCGACGTACAGGGTCCAGCCGTACGAGACCTGGTCGACCGTACGGGTGCTTTCGACACCGCAACGACGCATCCGGACCTGACCGGCCGTGATCGCTTCGTCGAGGCGCGCCGCCGCCTTCCTGAGGGACATTCTCCGGATTAAGTGCGGTCTGGCGGCGGCCTGATGCGACATTCTCCGGATTAAGTCCCTTCAGCGCAGGCGCAGGACCTGGGCAGCCTTCGCCGCTCCGTAGGAGACCTCGCCCGGAAAGCCGTGATTGCCCCCAGAAGTCAGGCCGACAATGCGACCCCACGCCGCGCCACGGGCGATGTGCCGGCGTGCGAACTCGGCGATCATGAGCGCAGCGCCGAACCACGTCGACGGCCAGGTTGTGCTTGATGCTCTCGACGGTGAGCCGTTCGGGTCGTCGCCCGACGGAGTCTGCTACGCCGCCGACGAAGCTGTCCTGGCGCCACGAACTCGCGTTGTTGAGTGGAGCGGCCGGGCGGAGCCCACGCCTCCTTGGCTGGGGTAAGACGAATGTCCACCGGCCCGAACTCGGTCTCAGCGGCATCGAAGAGCCGGCGGGGCACCGCAGGATCGGTCAGGTCCGCCTCGATCGCGACCACGCTGCCGCCGCCCACCGGTCACGATCGCGACGTGCCCCTCAGCTCACCAGTCACGGCGCCCGGGTCTCCGCTTTCTCCTCCGGATTCTCGGCTTCATCATCATCCGAGCGGTCGGCAAGCGAACCGGCGGTTCCGGAGTCCGCAGAAGGGCGGTCGGGTAGCGCACCGGCCTTGTCGGGGACCACGTGTCGCCGGAATCGGAGCCCACGCCCCAGCGTGCGCACGTCCGGGGCGCCGTCGAGGGCACCCCCGGCCGGATCGTCCATCCCGCTGCGTCGAACGATGTCCCAGCGCGGGGCCCAGATGTCGCGCAGTACGTACAGGATCAGCGCGATCACCAGCGCGTCCCGGATCCCGACCGCGAGGAAGAACCACTCGATCGGCAGGCCAAAGTTGTCCACGCCGAGGTACCAGAGCAGCCGCGGGCCCCAGAGGAACGCCTCGGCGGCCTGCCAGGCGAGCAACAACCGCCATTGCGGGCGGGCCAGTACGGCCAGCGGCAACAACCAGAGTGAGAACTGCGGGCTCCACACCTTGTTCACCAGCAGGAAACCGGCCAGGAGCAGGAAGAGCAGTTGCGGGAGTCTCGGTCGTACCGGCGCCCGCAGCGCGACGAACCCGACGCCGGCGCACACAAGCGCAGTCATGAGGGCCACCGCGATGTTGAGTCCGGTCGGGGCCTGCCCTGCGGGGAGCACTGGGTCGAACAGTGTCGAGCCGGTGGAGCCGCTGATCTCCTCGAGAATCCGCCACAGCGAGTCCGGGTCGGCCAGGCGCGTTTGGTTGAGCCGGAAGAACAGCGACCAGTTCTCTGGGGCGGCCAGGGCGAACGGCAGGTTGACCACCGCCCAGGTCAGGGCGGCGGCGCTCGTGGCCATCCACCACTCGCGCAGCCGACCAGCGCGCAGACACAGGACGAAGAGCGCGCCGAGAAAGAGCACCGGATACAGCTTCGCCGCGATCCCGAGGCCAATGAGCACGCCCGCCAGGGCTGGGCGCTGTCGTGACCAAGCGACCAGACCCACGCTTGCCAGGGCGATCGCCCACAGGTCCCAGTTGGTGAACGCATGCACGAAGAGCAGCGGAGACAGCGCCACCATGGCTGCGTCCCACGGCCTGCGGCCGGACAGCTTGTACACCGCCCAGGTCATCGCCAGCGCGCACAGCGAGAGCAGCAGCGCAGTCACCGCGTAGTAGGAGTAGATGGGCGGGATGTCGGGGAGCAGACCGTTATCCAGGGTCGCCCGGTCGAAGATGCTCGACAGCCTCGAGGCCCCGTACATGAACAGGCCGGTCAGGACCGGATACTCCACCGGCCCGCCGAAATAGGGCACCGTTCCGATGTCCAGCCCGTGAATCCCGAACAGGGGTACCGAGTCGGAATAGCAGAAGTGGGTGTACTGCTTGGATCCTGACCAGTCCCCGCCCGCGCAGGGTTCCTGCTTGATCCAGGCCAGCGCCAACACCGCGACAGTCATCGCGAGCACGACCCGCAACGGTGTCCAGAACCGGTTCCTGCCGATCGTCGCGTGCCGGCCCCACGGGCCACCGATCACCGAACTCGCAGCCGCGGCAACGGGGTCCGCCCAGGTCGGTACCACCCGATCGGTCGGTACGGCCGGGTCTTCGGTCTGCTCGCTCACGGGCTGCGCGATCGTCGGCTACGGCACCGGGATCGGGGGCCCGGGCGGATTCGTGGTCGGGGGGGGCGTGGTCGGCGGCGGCGGCGGGGTCGTCTCCACGGGCGGTGGCGGGGGGGTCGTCTCCACGGGCGGTGGCGCAGAGGTTTCCACCGGAACGGTTGTGGGCGCCGGGGTATCGCCCGAGCCGGAGGACTCCCCGGTGTCGCCCTTGATCAGGGCCTCGTCGGGCAGCGGCAGCTCCTCCGTCCCAGCCAAGGCTGCATTCATGTAGGCCTGCCAGATCCGACCGGGCAGGCCCGCGCCGTAAATCAGTCGACCCTCCGCGGTGAGCAGCGGTTCGTTGTTGTCCGTGCCGATCCATACTGCTGTCGAGAGCTGCGGGGTGTAGCCGACCATCCAGGCGTCCTTGTTGTTCTCGTCGCCGAGTTGCGTCGTGCCGGTCTTGCAGGCCACGTCGCGGCCGCCCTCCAGTTCGGCGTTGGCGTGGTCCGCGACGTCGGTCAAGGCATAGCTCACATCGTTGGCGATCTCTGGTGCCATCACCTGCGAGCCGTCGGAACCATCGTTGGCGTACAGGATGTTGCCCTGCGAGTCGGCGATCTGGCTGATGAAATACGTCGGGCGCTCGATCCCGCCTGCGGCGAAGGTCGCAAAGGCATGCGCCTGGTCGATCGGCCGGACCTCGTACTCGCCGATTCCGATCGAGGACGCGGTCACCCCGTCGCGCACCAGAGTCGGCGTGCCGTCGGGCATCTCGCGGGCGATTCCGGCTCTGTGGGCTACATCGGCGACCGCTGCGCCGCCGACCTCATAGGCCAGGCCGTAGAAGACGGTGTTCATCGAGCGGGTCAACGCCTCCCGGATGGGGCAACTGCCACACTCTCCGCTGCCCTCGTAATTGCGTACCGGCGTCGCCCGGTCCGGGAAGGTCTGCGGGGATGAACCGTCCCGCCGGGCTTGGACCCCGATCCCGCGCTCCAGAGCGGCCGCGACCACGAACGGCTTGAATGAGGAGCCGGGCTGGCGATATGTCTGGGCGTAGTCGAAGCCGGTCCCCAATGCACCCCCGTAGTAGGCCCGTACGGCTCCGGTGGCGGGGTCGACGGAGACCAGGGCTGGCCTGAGATTCGCCGGTTGTCCGGCCATGGTGTCGTTCACCGCCTGGATGGCCACCGCCTGCGCAGGCTGGCTCACGGTCGTGGTCACCCGCAGGCCGTCGCGGTAGAGCCTGGACTCGTCGAAACCGATGGCGGCCAATTCTTCGCGGACCTGGTTGAGGATCAGACCCTCCGGGCCGTTGGCCTGGTTGACGGCGGACGGCCCCGGCGGCAGCACGACTGGATAGGCCACGTCGTCGCGCTCGCCGTCATCCAGCCATCCCTGCTCGACCATGCCGTCCAGGACGTATTGAAAGCGCTCGGCCGCGGCCTCGGGATGGTTGGTCGGGTCGTACAGGGCGGGGCTGCGGATGCTGGCAGCCAGCACCGCCCCCTCGGCCACGGTCAGGTCCGCTGCATTCTTGCCGAAATATGTCTCTGCCGCGGCCTGGATGCCATGGGCGCCACGGCCGTAGTAGATCGTGTTCAGGTACCACTCCAGGATCTGGTTCTTGGAGTACTCGTTATCCAGCTTGACCGCCATGAACAGCTCCTGGAACTTGCGGGCAAAGGTCTGCTCGGAGGTCAGGAAGGCGATCTTCACGTACTGCTGGGTGATCGTGGACCCGCCTTGGGTGTCGCCGCCGGTGAGGTTGTTCCATACCGCGCGGACGATCCCGGTGAACGAGATCCCCGGATCTGTGTAGAAGGCACGATTCTCCGCGGCGAGCACGGCATTGCGGACGTGCTCAGGGACGACGCCAAGTTCTACATCGGTCCGGTTCTCTTCGCCAACCCGGGCAAGGGGTGTGGTTCCGTCGGCGTAGTAGACGACCGACGTCTGATTGGTGCGGATCTGGTCCGGTGTCGGCACCTCGGTGTTCAGGTATAAGACCACGACAAAGACGGTCAGCAGCACGAACAGCGCGGCCAAGGCGGCAACGGCGATCTGGATCCGGCGCTTGATCCGCTGCTTCCTCGACTCGCTCCGTTTGGCGCTGCGTCCCCTCCTGGACCCGGTACCCGGGCGCGGGGCTCCTGGCCCCCTGCCGTCGTCCCCCGGCTGGCTCACCGCAGGCGCGGGGCGCGTCTGGTCGTCATCGGGCACGCCGGTCAGGGTACGTCCAGCCTCGGACCCCCGTGTACGACCGGTGCCCCGCTGTGTCCTCAGCTACGTGCGGCCGCACCGGTCTCAGTGCGCTGCACCGGCTCGGCGCCCATCACGTAGGACGCCATCAGGTGGTTCCACGAACAGCCCCGGCAGACCTCGACTTCGTACACGCTGAACTCCGAGGCCCGAGCGTCCATGACGATGAGTTCCGCCTCGGTCTTCGCCTGGCCGGACAAGGTGCCGAGCCGGTCGCCGTAGACGTAGCGCACGCGGGTCAGCCGTTCCTTGCGGCAGACCGGGCAACTCGCCGCAGTCGTCTCACCGTGATACTTCGCTGCCCGCAACAGGTACGGGCTCGCGTCGCATGCCTCGATCACTCCCACGCGACCGGCTTGGACGTCGGCCAGTAGCGCGCGTCGTTGCAGCGCGTAGTCCACGACCGACCGTCGGCTGAGCACCCGACCAGCGTAGCCAACGAAACCGGGTCTGCGGGGGCGGGAAATCCGGATGTCAACCACCGGCTGTTTGGGCAGCAGAAACCCGGCGTTCGTCTTTCGAGGTCTGCTGATATATCGTCTCGATACATCGTCGGACTCGTGAGAGGAGGCCGGAATGCTCGAATACGCCATTCTCGGGCTCCTGCACGAGCGGCCGATGCACGGCTACGAGCTGCGCAAGGAGCTGTCCACCGTCTGCGGCGGGCTCCGTGCTTTCTCGTACGGCTCGCTCTATCCGGCGCTGCGCCGGATGAAGGACTCCGGGCTCATCGCGATCGACGACACCGTCGAGGCGCGCAAACTGTTGCCCGCCAACGCGTCGGCCTTCACCGGCAAGCGCGGCAAGGTGGTCTACAAGCTGACCGCGGACGGCAAGGAGCGGTTCGCCGAGTGGGTGGCCGAGACCGGGCCCGACGCGTACGACGATGA
>JALZIX010000076.1 GCA_030860025.1 Actinomycetota bacterium | reverse complement strand
AAACGAGACTCGAACCGGTGGCTTCACGTTGACCTTCATCTACAACGGCAATGTGGCGGGTACCGCGCAGGGCACTGCCAGCGACGTCGAAGGGGGCGCGACGGCAACAGTCACGTTCTTCTCGCTTGACCCGTTCGTGGCCGGGCCGCTGACCTTCGACTTCCAGAATGACTTCTAACGGCCCGATGACCACGCGGGTGGTGCGCGACCCTAGAAGCCGCTGATGCGCTCCCGCCAGACTTGGTCGACGGCGCGCTGGAGTTGCGCTCGGCTGCCGTCGTTCACGATCACCACATCGGCGACCGCACGCCGTTGCTCGTCGCTGGCCTGAGATGCCATTCGGGCACGCACCTGGTCCTCGGTCATGCCGCGATCGCGCATCAACCGCTCGATTCGGAGGTGCTCCGGCGCCTCGACGACCAGGATGAGATCGAAGTCGTGGCGGTCATGCACCGACTCCTCGACCAGTAGCGGCACGTCGTAGACCACGACACCACTCGCAGACCCGTCCGTCAGTAGTTCCTCGATCCGTCTCGCGACCAGTGGGTGCACGATGGCGGTCAACCGGAGTCGGGCATCCGGATCGGCAAAGACGATCTCTGCCAAGCGGCCCCGGTCCAACAGGCCATCCGATCCGAGGACCTCTTCGCCGAACTCGGCCACAACGTCCCGCAGGCCCGCTGAGCCGCCCGCGACGACCTCACGGGCTACTTCGTCGGCATCGATCACCCGGGCGCCGTGCTCGGCGAGAAGATCGGCCACCGCGCTCTTCCCCGATCCGATACCGCCGGTCAGGCCGACTAGGAAGGCGTCGCTCACGAGGCTGCCGCGGCCCCCGGGATCCAGTGTTCGGGCGGCACGCGCTCGTCTTCGGAAGGTGGGCCGGGCGGGGTGCCGTCGCCGAACGCGCGCCCGCCCAGATCCTCCCGCCCATGCGGCTCGAGCCAGTTCGACAGGTCCGGACCGGCCGGAACGATCTGGGTCGGGTTGATCCCGGCGTGCACGACGTAGTAGTGCTGCTTGATGTGCACGAAGTCGGTGGTGTCACCGAAGCCGGGGGTCTGGAACAGATCCCTGGCATAAGCCCACAGGACCGGCATCTCGGTGAGTTTGTTGCGGTTGCATTTGAAGTGCCCGTGATAGACGGAGTCGAAGCGGGTCAAGGTCGTGAACAGCCGGACATCGGCCTCGGTGATGGTGTCCCCCACCAAGAAGCGCCGATCCGCGAGGCGTTCACCGAGCCAGTCCATCCGCTCGAACACCTTGCGGTACGCCTTTTGGTAGGCCACCTGAGAGCTGGCGAATCCCGCCTCGTACACCCCGTTGTTGAAGTCCCTGCGGACATCTTCGCTTACCTCGTCGATCTCGTCCCGCAGCTTGTCCGGGTACAGCTCTGGAGCGCCGTCCCGATAGAACGCACTCCATTCGGTGTCGAGGTCGAGAGTCATCTGCCCGAAGTCATTCGTGACCACGGCGCCGCTGGGGACATCGACTATGGCCGGGACGGTGATCCCCTTCGAATAGCCTGGTCGAGCCTGCTCGTAGGCGTCCTTCAGCCGCGGAATTCCGAGCACCGGGTCCAGGCCGCCGGGATCGAGGTCGAAGGTCCAGCTGTCCCGGTCGTGCGTGGGGCCGGCCACGGCCATCGACAGGACCGGTTCCAGCCCCATCAGCCGTCGGACGATGATTGCCCGATTGGCCCATGGACAGGCCCGCGCGACGACGAGCCGATACCGACCGGCCTCGACCGGCCAGCCATCGCGTCCGTCCGCGGTGACCCGCGTCTGCATGTAGGAGGAGTCGCGGACGAACTCTCCGCTGTCAGCGGAGACCCCGCCCTGTTCTGCGCCTGCCGCCAACTCTTGTGTCGCAGCCTGATGTGTCACGGTTCGAACGTACCCGGCGCGTCTTGGCCGTACCTCCCCGTGCGGCCCCATATTCTGCGCCCACAGGGTCGTCGCGACCCGGTCGCTTTCCCCGACCGAAGAAGGGCATCACATGGGCCGCCACACCTATCGTGGCCGTACCGCCGGGCGTCATCGCCTCAAGCGGTCCGGCGGGATCCGCTGCTATGAGATCCACGCCGTCTCCAGGTTCCGCGATGCTCATAACCTGCCCGCGCGGCGCACCCAGCGACATTCCTGGGCGTTCCTCGTCCGTAACGGAGGCACACCGCGACCTGCATTCGCGCTGATTCTGTCCCTCTAGGGCCCCTGTACTCAGGACGTGCTCGTCGGGCTTGCCGCAGGCGTGGAGGTGGGAACTACGTCGCCGCCGTTGATGGCCGACTCGGCGAGCCTGGCCAGGGCCGCATTGAGTTGATCGTCGGCCACCACGCCGGGCGCGAGGGTGATCGAGTACGTCCGGTCGTCGACGGCAAGGACAAGGGTGGCTTCGGTCACGTTGATCATGACCACGCCCTGGTAGTCGCCCACCGGCACGTCCTGTGTCCGGTCGCCAGCATTTCGGCTCTGGGTGACGACGGTGTCGATGCGATCGACGGCGGACTCGACCGAGTCATAGGTGAAGACCGAGGCTTGGACGAGCGGCGCGCTGAACGTGCCGTCCGGGTTGGGGATGACACCGTACGAGCACGTCACCCGACCGGTTCGGCCGATCTCCGGCTCAGGGACGCCCACCACGTACTGCGTCGAACCGCTGATGTGCACTCCCAGGCCCGCGTCGATCGCTTGCAGGCTCAGCAGGGACGCACAGGTCTCCGGCAGTACGAAGGGCGCAGTGGACTCCTCGGCACTGCTGGTGCTGACGGTCGCGCTCGGGCCAGGAGCAGAGGGGCCGTCTGAGTCCGCGGCCGCGCCGCAGCCGGCCAGCAGAAGGCCGGCCAGGGCGAGTGCAGCCGCGAGGCGCAGGATCAGCCCCCGGCGAGCTTCTCGCGTAAGGCGGCAAGCGCCTCATCGCTGGCCAGAGTGCCGCCGGCGGTGGCACTGGGCTCCTCGGTCTCCGCAGCCTCACTCGAGTAACTGGTGTCGGGCGATGCGGCCGCGTCTGCGTCGGCTGCCTTCGCTTCGTCGACCTGCTTGCGGTGGGCCTCGTAGCGCTGCTGGGCTTCGGCGTATTGCCGTTCCCACTCCTCACGCTGGGCATCGAAGCCCTCTTTCCACTCCCCGGTCGAGGGGTCGAAGCCCTCGGGGTAGATGTACTCCCCCGCGTCGTCGTAGCTGGCGGCCATGCCGTAGGCCGAGGGGTCGAAGTTTGCCGCCTCGCCGATCGTGCCCTCGTTGGCCTGCTTGAGCGAGAGCGAGATCCGCCGGCGCTCGAGGTCGATGTCGATGACCTTGACCAGGATGTCGTCGCCCACCTGGACGACCTGTTCCGGGATTTCCACGTGTCGCTCGGCGAGTTCGGAGATGTGCACCAGGCCCTCGATGCCCTCGTCGACCCGTACGAACGCGCCGAAGGGGACCAGCTTGGTGACCTTGCCGGGTACGACCTGGCCGATCTGGTGCGTACGCGCGAACTGGCGCCAGGGGTCTTCCTGGGTGGCCTTGAGGGACAAAGAGACTCGCTCTCGGTCCAGGTCGATGTCCAAAACTTCGACGGTCACGTCCTGGCCTACCTCGACGACCTCGCTCGGATGGTCGATGTGCTTCCAGGAGAGTTCGGAGACGTGCACCAGGCCGTCGACGCCGCCGAGATCGACGAATGCGCCGAAGTTGACGATCGAGGAGACCTGTCCGGTGCGGACCTGACCCTTGGCGAGTTTGTTGAGGAACTCGCTGCGGACCTCGGACTGGGTCTGCTCGAGCCACTGCCGGCGGGAGAGGACGACGTTGTTGCGGTTCTTGTCGAGCTCGATGATCTTGGCTTCGAGCTCACGGCCCACGTAGGGCTGGAGGTCGCGGACGCGGCGCATTTCGACAAGCGAGGCCGGCAGGAACCCGCGCAGCCCGATGTCGAGGATGAGTCCGCCCTTGACGACCTCGATGACGGTCCCGGTGACGACCTCGTCGGCTTCCTTCTTGGCCTCGATCGTGCCCCAGGCGCGCTCGTACTGTGCGCGCTTCTTGGACAGGATCAACCGGCCCTCTTTGTCCTCCTTCTGGAGAACGAGTGCTTCGACCTGGTCACCCACGGAGACGATCTCGTTCGGATCGACATCGTGCTTGATGGACAGCTCGCGGGAGGGAATCACACCCTCGGTCTTGTAGCCGATGTCGAGCAGTACTTCGTCCCGATCAACCTTGACGATGATTCCTTCGACGATGTCTCCATCATTGAAGTACTTGATCGTGGCGTCGATCGCAGCCATGAAGTCTTCGGCAGAGCCGATGTCGTTGATGGCGATCTGAGGCCGAACAGTCGTGGTGGGGGCGGTCATGAGGTAGAGGAACTCCGGACAGGCATCGATGGCGGGCGGGTTGGGATGACCAGGTGATGGGTCTGGTGCTGAAAACTGAGAGTCGCGCCGGACAGCAAGCCGGACAGCACACGGCCGCAGCGCTTCTCAATCCTACCCGGTCTGCGCCAGCGCACGGCGAGCGGTGTTCGAGCGTGTGTGCGATGTTCACTCAGATGCGGTGTTCACTCAGATGCGATGCTCGATGAGATGACTCTTCCCCTTGATTCCGACGGCTACCCGCGGGCCGACGACATCGCCCGCGGTCCGGCGGACTCCGCATTGACGCGTTCTGCAAACCGGCTTTGGTGGAACCATGCAGCGGCTGCCTATCTGAGTGAGCACGGCCAGGATCTCGGCGCGGCCGATTTCCTGTGGTGCCCCGAAGGGTTACGCGAGTCCGAGGCACGTCTGCTGGGTGACGTCGCCGGTCGTCGGGTTCTGGAGATTGGTTGTGGCTCGGCTCCGTGCTCGCGGTGGTTGACGAGCCAGGGCGCCACAGCTATCGGATTGGATCTCTCCGAGGGGATGCTGGCCCACGCCGCTCGGTATGGCACGGATACCGGGATCGTGGTGCCGCTGGTCCAGGCCGATGCCTGCGCGCTGCCCTTCGCGGGATCAAGTTTCGGCATCGTGTGCAGTGCGTTCGGCGGATTCCCCTTTGTGGCCGATGTCGGGGTGGCAGTGCGCGAGGTCGCGCGGATCCTGCGTCCAGGCGGGAGCTTCGTCTTCTCGGTCACGCATCCCTTCCACTGGGTCTTTCCCGACGACGCCGACCCGAGCCGACTTCAGGTCAAGGGTTCCTACTTCGACCGGCGGCCGTACGTGGAACTCGACGCGCAGGGACGACCTATGTACGTCGAGCATCACCGGACGATGGGTGACTGGGTACGGCTGCTCGTTGCCGCCGGCTTCCAGGTCGAGGATGTCATCGAGCCGATGTGGCAGCCTGGCCGCGACGTGGTGTGGGGCTACTGGTCAGCCGACCGGGCGGCACTGATCCCGGGTACGGCGATCTTCCGCGCCACCCTGGCGGATCGGGAGGTGTCTGTGTGAGCCAGACCTGGATGGAGCGCCGAACCCGGACTGCCGATAGTCAACCGGCCACGTCGTACTTCGACGAGCCCATCTCGGTATCGCGGCTCGTCATGCGCTATGCGGTTACCGGCCTTCTCGCACTCGTCATCGTTGCGGTTGCTACGGCTCTCGTGAGCCGCTCGTTGGGTACCCGCGCCGCGATCGAGGACGCAGTCCGGATCACATCGCTCACCGCAGGCGTCGCCATCGAGCCGACACTTGACGACGGACTGCTTACCGGTGATCCGGCGGTGCTGACGGCTTTGGACCGAGTCGTCCGCGAAGAGGTCCTTCGCGGGTCCCTGATCCGGGTCAAGATCTGGGCCCCCGATGGCACCATCCTGTACTCCGACGAGGGCCGGCTCATCGGTGCTCGCTACGAGTTGGCTGCCGACGAGTTGGCCTCCCTGCAGAGCGGCGAACCGCAAGCCGAGATCAGCGACCTGTCGGAGCCGGAGAACCGCTTCGAGGAACAGGCAGTGGAACTGCTCGAGGTCTATCTGCCGGTGAACACGACCGGCGGCAGCGTGCTGCTCTTCGAGACGTACTTCACCTACGCAGGCGTGGCCGAGGCCGGCCGCAGCGTGTGGCTGCGGTTCGCACCGTACAGCCTGGGAGCGCTTGTGCTCCTGGAGCTCCTGCAGGTGCCGCTGGCCCTGTCCCTGGCGCGGCGCCTAAGACGAACGCAGGACCAGCGGGAGCATCTGCTACGCCGGGCGATCGAGGCCACAGAGGAGGAGCGGCGCCGAATCGCGAGTGACCTCCATGACGGTGTGGTTCAGGACCTCGCTGGAGTCGCGTTCTCACTCGCTGGCATGGCGCGGCAGTCAGATCACGACGGCCGGGCGGCACCGGAAATACGCGAAGCCGCCGACCGGGTCCGCGACTCCGTCCGACAACTGCGGTCACTGATCGTCGAGATCTATCCCCAGAACCTCTACGAGGAGGGCCTGGAGGCGGCGCTGTCAGACCTGCTCGCCCGCCTCGAGCCGCGCGGGATCCGAACCTCTCTCACCGTGAGCGCACCCGTACCGGAACTCCCCGTCGGAACCACGCAACTGCTCTACCGCGCTGCGCAGGAAGCATTACGCAACGTCGTCGCGCACGCCGACGCGAGCAGTGTCGAGGTGTCGCTCGCGGCGACCGCCACCAGCACGGTCCTCGAGATCGCCGACAACGGACGCGGCCTCGACGGCGACGCCGTGCCGGAGCGACCGGGCCACGTCGGCCTGCGTGCCCTCGCTGGGCTCGCCGAGGACATGGGCGCCACACTGTCGGTGCGCTCCGCTCCAGGAAGGGGAACCGTGCTCGCACTCGAGGTGCCGACTGCATGATCCGGGTTCTCGTGGTCGACGACCACGCCATCGTGCGCCAGGGTTTGGAGCGGCTGTTTGCCACCGCCGAGGAGATCGAGCTCATCGGTATGGCCGCCGACGGTCAGCAGGCAGTCGAGCTCGTACGTCAGCACGCACCTGACGTCGTGCTGATGGATCTCTCGATGCCGGTGCTGGACGGTGTCGCGGCGACCCGGGAGATCGTTGCAGCGGCCCCGGACTCCAAGGTCGTTGTGCTCACCTCCTACGGCGAGGAGTCGCGCATTCTCGATGCTCTGAACGCCGGCGCCTCCGGCTACCTGCTCAAGCACACCGACCCGGACGACCTGATCGAAGCAGTGCGCGCCGCAGCACGAGGTGATGCCCCGCTCGATCCACGCGCGGGTCGGGTCCTGATCGAGCAGCGCCGGCGCAGCCCGCATGCCGGTGATCTGACCCCCCGGGAGCTCGAAGTGCTGCGGCTGGTGGGACAGGGGCTGGCCAACAAACAGATCGCCCGCCGCCTGGGTATCAGCGAGCGAACCGTCAAGGCCCACCTGACCAGCGTCTTCCAGAGTGTGGGAGTGACCGATCGCGTGCAGGCGGCACTATGGGCCAGGTCGAACTTGCCCGAGTGAGATGTCGCTAGTCCTCGTCGGAGTCGTCATCGTCTGAGCCGCTGCCTGAGCCGGAGTTGTCGTCACTGGACTCGGGGCTTGCGTCGGTCTCGCTGGGCTCGGAGCTGGCCTCCGGCTCCACCGTGTCGCCGGTTTCGGTCGGCGCGCAGGAGTCTTCCGCCTCGGACTCATCGGTATCGGTCGCCGTCGGGTCGGCATCGGGCACAGTCGAGTCCTCGCCTGGTTCGGCGGTTTCCGAAGGCTCTGCGTCGCAGTCGCCGGGCGTTTCGGTCGCCGGGGACACGGCCGCCGGCGGCTGCCACGGCTGGCCAAGCCACACGTCTCCACTGGCGCTGCTGCCCAACAACAACTGCCACAGCGTTATGAGACCAGTTGCGATCAGCACGAGCGCGGTAGCCCACCCAGCACTTCGTAGTGCGACGCTGGGCTGCCACCGCTGACCGGGTCTGCCTCCGGCGCCAAGCCTGCGCGTCGAGGGCGGAGCCGTCCCGGAAGTGGCTGCGGGGCGGGTGGTGGCCACTCCTGGCAGGCGCAGCTGCCTGAGCCCGGCTGTGTTCATCGATTGCGAGTCTTTCACTGCGGGGCGCCGGCGCGCTCTTGCCCAATGGTCCTACGACCTCCGTCCGCGGCGAAGTCGACACATCGAGAGAACTCTCACCCAGCAGGGATGGGCTCCAGGCTTAGTGAGCAGCGGCATCCCAGCTGGCGCCGAACCCGACCGATACCTCCAGGGGTACGGACAGTGCGGCGGCCGATGCCATCTGGGTCCGGACGAGGGTCTCGACCGCGTCGCGTTCCCCCGGTGCAATCTCGAGTACGAGTTCGTCATGCACCTGCAGCAGCATCCGGGATTTGAGGCGCGCCTCGCTCAGCGCCGCATCGACGCCGAGCATCGCCACTTTGATGATGTCAGCAGCCGAGCCCTGGATAGGTGCATTGAGCGCCATCCGCTCGGCCATCTCCCGGCGCTGCCGATTGTCGCTCGTCAGATCGGGCAGATAGCGCCGGCGGCCGAAGATCGTTTCGGTGTAGCCGGTCATCCTGGCCTGATCGACGATGTCGCGCAGGTAATCGCGCACCCCGCCGAACCGCTCGAAATAGGCCTCCATGTGAGCCCTTGCCTCCTCCGGTGAGATCCGGAGTTGTTGGGAGAGGCCGTAGGCAGACAGGCCGTAGGCCAAGCCATAGCTCATTGCCTTGATCCGCCGGCGCAGTTCAGGGTCGACCTGCTCGACCGGGATCGAGAACGCCCGGGAAGCCACGAACGTGTGCAGATCCTCCCCGGACTCAAAAGCTTCGATCAGGCCGGCGTCCTCGGACAGGTGCGCCATGATGCGCATCTCGATCTGGCTGTAGTCCGCGGTCATCAGCGTTTCGTAGCCCCGCCCGACCACGAAGGTCTCTCGGATCCGGCGACCCTCCGCCGTGCGGATCGGGATGTTCTGCAAATTGGGGTCGGCCGAGGACAGCCGCCCGGTGGCCGCGACCGTCTGCTGAAAGGTGGTGTGGATGCGACCCACGTCGTCGACCATCGGGATGAGGCCATCGATGACCGTCCGCAAGCGGGTCACGTCTCGGTGTCGCATGAGGTGCTCGAGGAACGGATGCCCCGTCTGCTCCAACAGCGTGGTCAGCGACTCGGCGTCGGTGGTGTAACCCGTCTTGATCCGTTTGGTCTTGGGCAGGCCGAGGTCGTCGAACAGCACGATCTGCAACTGTTTGGGCGAGCCGAGATTGATCTGCTGCCCAATCACGGCATACGCATCCTCGGCGGCGGTGGCGACAGCATCTGCGAACTCTCGTTGCAGTCCCGTCAACTTCTCGAGGTCGATGGCGATGCCGGCCGCCTCCATCCGTGCGAGCACCCGCGCCAACGGCAGTTCGATGTCGGTCAGCAGCCGGGTGCCACCATGGCCGTCGAGCCAGTCCGCGAGTGAATCGGCAAGTTCTGAGACAGCCATGGCCGTACGAACCCCTTGCTCGGCACGCTCGACGTCGGCCGCTTCCGCACCCCCATCCAACGTCAGTTGTCCGGTGTCACCGGCCGCCTGCGCCAGATCGCGCTTGAGATAGCGCATGACGAGATCGGTGAGATCGAAGGACCGCTGGCCCGGCATCGCCACGTAGGCGGCCAGGATCGTGTCGCTGCTGATCCCTTGGAGATCCAGGCCCTGCGCCCATGCGGCCAGAAGTGGTCCCTTGAGATCGTGGATCGCCTTGGCTGCTGATTCGTCAGACAACCAGTGCGCGAGCGCCTTCTCATCCTCCGGGATCAGCCCGGCCATTCGAACCCACGTCCCCCGACCGGCCACAGTGGACAGTGCAAGGGCCTGCAGGGTCCCGGTACCCCGGCCCCAGTGGCCATCCGGCCAGATTCCCATGGCGTGCGCCCCACGACCATGCAGATCCAGCCAGGCGCCCAGACCGCCGGGCGCCACCTCGTCGACGGTGACGTCGAAACCGCCCTCGGCCGAGGGCTCGTCGGCACTGAGGTCGGTGAACAGCCGATCGCGTAACACGCGGAACTGCAAGTTGTCGAAGAGCTGATGGACTTGCTCACGGTCCCAGCTGGTCCAGCGTAGGTCCGCTGGGCGCTCGGCAAGCGGGACATCGCGTACGAGTTGGGTCAGCCGACTGTTCTGCAGCACCGAGGCCAAATTGGCTCGCAGGGCATCGCCTACCTTTCCGGGGACTTGGTCGACGCGGTCGACCAGTTGCTCGAGCGATCCGAACTCGCGAATCCATTTGGCCGCCGTCTTCTCGCCCACCCCAGGAATTCCCGGCAGGTTGTCCGAGGGATCCCCACGCAGGGCAGCGAAGTCCGGGTACTGGGCCGGCGTCAGCCCGTACTTCGAGTGAACCTCCTCGGGCGTGAACCGAGTCATCCCGGTGACACCTCGATGCGGATAGAGCACCGTCACCATGGGGTTGACGAGCTGCAAAGCGTCCCGATCGCCGGTGCAGATCAGCACCGCCATTCCGCTTTCGGTCGCCTCGGTGGTCAGCGTGGCGATGACGTCATCAGCCTCGTATCCATCCACTTCGATGGAGTGGATCTTCAGCGCCGCCAGCACCTCCTGGATCAGACTGACCTGGCCACGGAAGTCATCCGGCGTCTTGGACCGGTTGGCCTTGTAATCGGCATAGATCTCGTTACGGAACGTCGCCCGAGACACGTCGAAGGCGACTGCGATGTGCGTGGGCGCCTCGTCGGTGAGAACTTTGATCAGCATCGAGGTGAACCCGTAGACCGCATTGGTCGGCTGACCGGTCGTCGTAGAGAAGTTCTCCACGGGGTGGGAGAAGAAGGCCCGGTAGGCCATCGAGTGCCCGTCGACGAGCAGCAACCGGGCGGGTTCACTCAACGTCGCTGCTTGTTCCTCATCCGCTTGTGACGGCCTGGCGTTGTCAAAGCTCACTACTGGTCCGCTCACAGGTTCACTCTAGGGTCGTGGTGTGACAGCTTTGCCGCTCTCAGCACAGCGGCCCCCGGACCTCGGAAGATCCTGGCGCGCCCACCGGCGGGAGGAGACCAGCCAGACAGTGCGGCGGCTCAGGTGGTCGGGCGGATTCGGACAGGGGCGGTCATCCGCACCTCGGCCAAGGGCTGGCGCCGGCCGAATGGTCGCCTGGCCCGCAGTAGCACGCTCTGCCGACGCTCGGCGGCGATCTCGCCCGGAGCGAGCGCGCGTACCAGCTGCGAGACTGAGGCGATCCGGTGAGTCACCAGAGGGACGAACCCCAGCCGGGCGAAGAAGCGATGGGCCTCCCGGTTGCCGGGTGGCAACGACACGGTCACTGCGTCGGCACCGGCCTCGTCGGCGTACCGAGCAACGGCCGACACCAGTTCCCGGCCGACCCCACGCTGACGAGCGTTCTCGTCAACGACAAGTACGGCACACAGAGTCAGCCCGCCCAGGGCCATTGACACCGGGTCCACCGAAACCATCGCCGCGCCAGCCTTGGTCCCGTCGGCCAAGCAGGCGACCAAGAGCTGGGCTTCGGGATCGGTGAGGACCCGGCCGAAGCGCTCCGTCCCTGTGACCAAGCGACCCGCAGCCTGGCGTGGCCCCGGCATCGTCTGAACGACCGTGTCCACAAGTCGCGCGATCTCGTCGAGATCGGAGGGCTCGGCGGGGCGGACCACGATCCCGCACCGAGGCACGTGAGCTCCTCTCGGGCGGTTGACGGCCAACCGTCACCATCGCGCAGGGATGTGACCGGCTGGGCCAGTGTGGACGGTGCTCAGCGTGCCCGAGACCGCATCCCCTGACAACCTCTCCGCTTCGCAGACGGGCGTTTCAGCCACTTTCCGAGGTCAGTGCCCACGAAAGCTTCTCGACATACCAGCGGTCCGCTACTGTCCCGTCCGGATCGCCCAACTCTCGAGAAGAGTCTGATGGCCTGGCAAGTTGATCTGCCGGTACGCATGTCCGACAGGAGTGGCCCGTGCTGATGGCACTGCGCTCTGGTGTGGCTGGACAATGGGCGGCTCGTGCGCTGGTGATCGCACTCGGCGGTTTGGCGCTCTCCCTCGGTCTCGTGCTGGCCACTCAAGAACCGGCTCTGGCTGAGGGCGAGACGATCCGCCTCACGCTGGCCACGAGCCGGTCCGGCCCGATCGAGGGCGTAGAAGTCACCGTCAAGGATGCGAACGGGGACGAGGTCGACCAGGGCAACACCGATGACCAGGGCCGATTTGAAGCGGAGCTACCCGGCCCAGGCGAGTACACAGTCACGATCAACCCGGACGACCTGCCCGAAGGCGTCACGGCCGCTGCGGCTGAACGAACTGTCACGGTTGGCGAAGGCGCCGTCGGCCGGGTCGCATTTGCCCTGTCCGACGGCTCCACCGGGGGCGGCGGCCTGGCCGGCCGGATCCCCCAGTTGTTGGTGGAGGGGCTGCGCTTCGGCCTGTTGATCGCCATGTGTGCCGTCGGCCTGTCGCTGATCTTCGGGACCACCGGCCTCACCAACTTCGCCCACGGTGAGCTGGTTGCCATCGGTGCCGTCGCTGCCTGGTTCCTGAACGTCTCGACTGGTTTGCCGCTGATCCCGGCAACGATCATCGCGATGGCCGTCGGCGGATCCGTCGGCTGGCTGAACGACGCCCTGCTCTGGGGGCCGCTGCGTCGTCGCGGCAGCGGTCTGATCGCGATGCTGGTCATCTCGATCGGACTGTCGCTGGCGCTGCGCTATGTCCTGAACATCATCTTCGGTGGCCGCTCGCAGCCGTATGCCGATTACCGCGGGCAACGGGCGGTCGACTACGGGCCGGTCTCGCTCACCGACAAGGACCTGTACTCGATCTTCATCTCCCTCGTTGTTCTCGTCCTCGTCGCATTGATGCTGCAGCGCACCAAGATCGGGAAGGCCATGCGCGCGGTCGCTGACAACCGCGACCTGGCAGCCTCGTCCGGCATCAACGTCGACCGGGTGATCCGGTTCGTCTGGATCGTCGGCGGCGCGTTGGCCGCGCTCGGTGGAGTGTTCTTCGGGCTTTCCGACGAAGTCTCCTGGGACATGGGCTTCAAGCTCCTGCTGCTCATGTTTGCCGGGGTCACTCTGGGCGGTCTCGGCACCGCCTACGGTGCATTGCTGGGCAGCATCGTCGTCGGTGTGTTCGTGCAACTGTCCACATTGGTCATCGCGGACGAATTGAAGTACGTCGGGGGACTGCTGTTGCTGATCGTGATCCTGGTCGTGCGACCACAAGGGATCCTCGGTAGCCGAGCGCGAGTCGGTTAGGCGCGCAGCCGACATGAGCGAGTTCCTCGACATCCTGGCGCTGAGCGTCAAATCTCTCGTGAGTCAGTCCGCGGTGTTCTTCGCACTGATGGGCGTCGGCCTCAACCTCCATTTCGGCTACACCGGTCTGCTCAACTTCGGTCAGATCGCGTTCGCCCTCCTCGGCGGGTACGGCGTCGCGATCTCGGTGTCCATGTGGGGCCTTCCGCTGATCGTGGGGGTCCTGGTAGGCGTGGTCGCGGCGCTGGTCCTGGCCCTGCTGCTCGGCCTGCCGACCCTGCGCCTGCGCGCGGACTACCTGGCCATCGTGACGATCGCCGCAGCCGAGATCCTGCGTCTGGTGTTCCGTTCCACTCCGGCAACGCCGGTCACCGGAGCCACCCGCGGCCTGTCCGGCTTCGGCCGGGGGTTCTATGGCCTCGCGCCGTTCGAGACGCAGCGCACGTATGACTTCCTCGGGTCGACCTGGACCGGTCGCGAGATCTGGGCCTGTTTGGTCGGCTGGCTGTTGGTGACGCTGTTCAGCCTGCTGATCTGGCAGTTGATGCGCAGCCCCTGGGGTCGGGTGCTCAAATCCATCCGGGAGGACGAGGACGCAGTCCGCTCGCTGGGCAAGAACGTCTACTCGTACAAGATGCAGTCGCTGATCCTCGGTGGGGTGATCGCGAGCTTCGGCGGAATGATCTTGGTTCTGGCCACCGGGTCGGCAAACCCCGACCAGTTCCAGAATGCGAACACCTTCCTCGCCTATGCGGCCCTGATCCTCGGCGGTACGGCACGCGTCCTGGGTCCGGTCATCGGTTCTATGATCCTGTGGTTCATCATCGCCTTCACCGATGCGGGCCTGGCTGCCCTCATCCGCAATGGAATCATTCCGAATGAGATCCTGAGCGCGCCGGATGTCGCCAACATTCGCTTTGTCCTGGTCGGCCTGGGGCTGATGATGTTACTGATCTTCAGGCCTCAGGGGATCATCGGCGACCGCAGGGAGATTGTGCTCGATGCCCGCTGACGTAGCGCACCCCCTTCACGGGCTGCCCTGGGACATCGGGGTGGCGAAACCCGACGCGGCCATCGTCGTCGATGATCTGGTCCGCTCCTACGGAGGGCTGACCGCCGTGGCGGTCGAGCACCTGGAGTTCCAACGGGGCTGCATCACCGGCCTGATCGGGCCCAACGGGGCCGGCAAGACCACCATGTTCAATCTCCTCACCGGATTCGACCAGCCCAATACCGGCCGGTGGAGCTTCGACGGCAAGTCCCTGGGCAGGCTCAAGCCGCACCAGGTCGCCCGCCTGGGCCTCGTGCGGACGTTCCAGTTGACCAAGGCGCTTTCCCGGCTGACGGTGCTGGAGAACATGAAACTCGGCGCCCAGGGACAGAAGGGCGAGAAGTTCCTGCCCGCACTGTTGCCCGGCTGGAAGTCTCAGGAACGGGAGATCGAGGCACGGGCAATGGACTTGTTGACCAGGTTCAAGCTCGACACCAAGGCACAGGACTTTGCCGGGACGCTGTCCGGCGGGCAGCGCAAACTGCTGGAGATGGCCCGCGCCCTGATGAGCCAGCCCAAGGTCGTCATGCTCGACGAACCGATGGCCGGCGTGAACCCAGCGCTGACCCAGAGCCTGCTCGAACATGTCAAGAACCTCCGCGAGGAGGGCATGACCGTGATCTTCGTCGAACATGACATGGACGTCGTACGGGACATCAGCGACTGGGTGGTGGTCATGGCTGCCGGTCGGGTGATCGCCGAAGGTCCGCCGGAGTCCATCTCCCAGAACAAGGCAGTGGTGGATGCCTACCTGGGCGCCCACCACGACGCACCACTGACCGTGGAGGAAGAAGAGTTGGTCCTCGCCGAGGCCGAGGTAGCCATCGCCGCCGAAAAGGCTGAGGATGCCGACCGTCCCACCGAGACGACGCGAGGCTTGTAATGACCGACGTCCAGCCGCCCGAGCCCTCAGATCCCTCCGCGCTGAGCCCGGTGCCGCCCACCACTCCATCGAAGGGCGAGGAGCGCGACGTCGACACCGGTGAGACGACCGAGGCCTCTGATTCCTCGGTGCAGACATCCGCTGGTCCGGACATGACGCCGGCTGAGCGCGCAGCCACGCGGGACGAACACGTCAAGCTGGCCAAGGACGCGCTGCTTCGGGCTGATGAGTTGGTGGCCGGTTACATCCCAGGCGTGAACATCCTGCGCGGTGCCGACTTCTTCCTCAACGACGGCGAGTTGGTCGGCATCATCGGGCCAAACGGCGCGGGAAAGTCCACGCTGCTCAAGGCGCTCTTCGGACTGATTCCGGTTCGTTCTGGGACTGTGACGCTGCGCGGCGAGGAGATCACCGCCGCACCAGCACACAAGCTCGTGGCCAATGGCGTTGGCTATGTTCCGCAAAACAACAACGTCTTCCCGTCGCTGACCATCGAGGAAAACCTCGAGATGGGAATCTACTTGCGTTCCAAGAAGTTTCAGGAACGATTCGAATTCTGTGCGGAGCTGTTCCCGATGCTGGGCGAACGGCGCAAGCAGAAGACCGGGGCGTTGTCGGGCGGGGAGCGACAGATGGTGGCCATGGGAAGGGCGCTGATGATGGAGCCATCCGTGCTGCTGCTCGACGAGCCGTCGGCCGGTCTGTCACCGGCCTACCAGGATGAGGTGTTCATCCGTTGCCGGCGCATCAACGCCACCGGTGTCTCGATCATCATGGTCGAGCAGAATGCCCGCCGTTGCCTGCAGATCTGCGACCGGGGCTATGTGCTGGACCAAGGCCGTAATGCCTACACCAACACCGGCCAGGACCTGATGAACGACCCAAAGGTGATCGAGTTGTACCTGGGGACCCTGGCCACCACCAAGTAGCCGCGATTCGCGGTCTCAGCTCAGCGGTTCGGGCTCGATCCGTTCCTCCCCTACCTTGCCGGTCGTGTCCAATTCCACGACGTAGGCGCCCTTACCGGCCGTCTCGGCGAACGCGCCGGCGAACTGCTGACCTCGGTAGAGCAGGCCAACACCATCGTCGGTGCAATAGGTGCGCGGCAGGACTCGATCGCCGACCAGTTTGTGCACCAGGGGCCGGCGCGCGACCTCAGAGTCGTAGTGCACCCCGTTTCCGTACGGCAAGAATGCCAGTCCGTTGGTGACCGCCCGCAGTTCAGGGCCGAAGGAGTCTGTCGTTCCGCCTTGGTGCCAGCAGATCGATCCGGCACTGGCGCCAGCCAAGACCACCCCCGCCTCCCACGCCTGTCGGAGAAACCCGTCGATGCCGTGGACCCGCCACAGCGCGAGCAGGTTGGCTACAGATCCGCCGCCCACCCAGACGACATCGGCGCCCAACAGAAGGTCCTCAGGGGAATCCACGGACGGCATGGGGAACAGATTCAGGTGCGCCAGGTCGACGCCTGCCGCTCTGGCGGCCTCGTCCAGCTCCGCGTTGAACCAGCGTTGGTCACCATTGGCCGTACCGAGATGAATGAGCCTCGGCGCGCGCCCCGTGACGCCGGACAGCTCGATGGCTTGGCGGACCAACGGCCCGAAGGCCAGTCGGCTTCGTGAGCCTGCACGGAAGCCGCCCGATGTCGCCAGAATGGTCGGTTTAACCGCGGGCACGAGGGTCCTCCTGTAGGAAGTCGGAGAACAGCAGTGGGCCCGGCATCGAAACGATGC
>JALZIX010000036.1 GCA_030860025.1 Actinomycetota bacterium | reverse complement strand
AGGGACACCTCAGGTTCACAGGCGATGTCGATCGCCCCCTGCGCCACCAGCATGTAGGACCAGAAGTCGCCAAACGCGCGGGTTCGCCCTACCGAACGGGTGAGCTGCAGGAAGTTCTCCAGCAGATAGCGATCCGCCCAGCCGGTGAGGCTGGAGTAGGAGAGGAATGCCTCGCTCAACGAACTGACCTTGGAGACCTCGCACCGGGTCGCCGCGCTGAGGCTGCGTCCGGTCCAGGCACCAGCGCCCTCAGCCGCCCACCAGCGCCGTTGCAGGCCAGGCGCCGCCACCAGCCCGACGGCAACCTCGTCACCCTCCATCAACGCGATCAGCACGGCCCAGACGGGCACACCGCGGAGGAAGTTCTTCGTACCGTCGATCGGGTCGATCACCCAGCGTCGGGATCCGTGACCGGATTCGCCGAATTCCTCGCCCAGTACGGCATCCCGCGGACGTACCCGAGACAGCGTGGAGCGCAACGCTTCCTCGACCGCGCGGTCGACGTCGGTGACCGGCGACAGATCGGGCTTGGTCGAGATCTGCAGGTCTTGAGCCTTGAAGCGCTCCAACGCCATGGAGTCGACACCGTCGGCCAGGACATGGGCCAGGCGGAGGTCGTCGGCGTACCGGCTCGGTCCTGCGGAGGGATCAGCCACGCGGTGACGTTAGCGCGTGGCCTTCGACGATTCGCTCTCGGCGGCCAAGGTCAGTCTGCGCAGCGTCTCTTGCATTCCCGCTCTCAGATTGCCGCGCCGGTCGTGACCACCAAACAGCTTCTCGATGACGAACCAGCCGAGTCGAGTCACCGGCTCCTCGACCGTGTAGGACTCGGTCACCTTCGTCCCGTTCCCCTCCTGTTCAAACTGATAGCGCCAGACGATCGTGCCGGCGGCCTTCTCGGCGCGGCTGAACGCGAACTCCCGGCCGGCGTCGGCGACGGTCACGACTGGGGTGTTCTTCCACGACGGTCGCCGGGGGTTTGCCTTGTTCGTCGCCCGAAACCGCGCCCCGACCGCCGGACCGGTGGCCGGGTCCAGCCAACTGCAGCTCTGGATCTCCGGGCTGAACTCCGGCATCCGGGTGACGTCTGCTACCAGTGCGTAGACGACTTCAGGACGTGCGTCGATGAAGACCGAGACCTGGTCATGATCAAGGGTTTGCATGTTTGCCTCCGGTTCGCTGGTAATGGGTGAGAAACATCTCGATGGCTTCGTCGGTCAAGGCCGTGAAGACACCGCTCTGGTAGGGGACTCCCGGCTGGTTCGCCATCTGCTGGGAGATCAGCCCGCCGAGCACCACGGTGAACATCCGCGCGGCCTCGGCGCTGTCGGCCGACCCGTCCAGCTGGCCGGCTCGGACCGCTTCGGCCAGCTCGGAGCGGACGTCGCTCATGTCGTCGACGCTGGCCTCGAAGGTTTCTGCAGAGGGCTCGAATCCGGGTACCGGCCGCCAATACATCAGCTGGGCCAACGCCGGATTGGCGACGCACCAGGCCACCGTCGTTCTCGCTGCTGCACGGATGCGCTCGATGCCGCGGGGCAGCGGCTCGATCGCGGCCCAGATCGCCCTGTGCTGCGCTGCCAGTCCACGAGCAAAGGCCAGGTCGTACACCGCGTGCAGAGAAGGAAAGTACTTGTAGAGCGATGGGCCCTGGATTCCCATCCGACGGGCCATTTCGGAGATGGTCAGTGCGCCGACGCCACCTTCAGCCATGATCTGTACGGCGTGATCCAGGGCTTCACTGATGGTCTGCTCCCGCCGCCGGGAACGGCGGTCGCCTGCCGGCTTGACCGTAGGGCTAGAGGACGTAGCCATAGCTATGTACTATAGCTCAAGATCGGGTCGTGGCAATGATTAGCGCTCGTCGGGTTCGGCAAGCCGCGCACCCGCGAGCCGGCGATAGGACTCCAGCCGTTCCGGTTCGGCCGGTCCGGAACCCAACCAGGCATCGAGTGCGCAGCCATCGGCAGCGTCCATGTGCGCGCACCCTGGGGGGCATTGCTCGGCGCCGGGCGCGAGATCAGCGAACGCGCTCAACAAGTCATCCGGGCTGACGTGAGCAAGGCCGAAGGACCGGATGCCGGGGGTGTCGATCACCGAGCCGCCGCCCGGCAAGGGCAGCAGGATCGCCGAGGACGAGGTGTGCCGGCCCTTTCCGATCTTGCTCACATCGCCGATCGTGCGGTCCGCGTCGGGAACCAACCGGTTGACTAGGCTCGACTTGCCGACGCCTGACTGTCCGATGAGGACACTCGTTCGGCCACGTAGCCGGTCGCCCAGCTCGTCCAAGGGGGCGTCATGCCGGACGACGACGGCCGGCACGGACAGGACGTCATAGGTGTCGAACAGCTCGGTCGCGTCGCCCAGGTCACCCTTCGTGAGACACAAGAGCGGATCAAGGCCAGCGGTGAAAGCGGCGACCAGGCACCGATCGATGAATCCAGTACGCGGGGGTGGATCGGCGATCGCCGTCACGATGACGAGTTGGTCGGCATTGGCCACGACCACCCGTTCGCTGGGGTCGGTGTCGTCGGCCGTCCGGCGCAGTTCGCTCACCCGGGGCTCTATAGACACGATGCGGGCTAATGAGTCCGGCCCGCCGGACGTATCGCCCACAATCCGGACATGGTCACCGACGGCGATCGCGCGGCGGCCGAGTTCCCTTGCCCGCATCGCTGTTACGGCCTCCCCGTCGACGAGACAGCGGAACCGCCCACGGTCGACGACCAGGACGGTCCCTACCCGGGCATCCTCGTGAGCCGGTCGGGTCCGCGTCCGGGGGCGGGAGCCGTGCCGGGAAGGGCGGACTCGAACCGAGTCCTCGTCGTACCGATCTCCGTCGATGCGAGCGGGCCGGGAACTCACTGCCTGGTCGGCCCCGATCGAGACTCGGAGAGCATGGCCTCCCAGCGTTGCGTGAAGTCAGGCATCGTCTTCGCCACCGTCGCGGCACCTTGGATGACGACGCCCTCCACCGCCAGCCCCAGCACCGCAGCTGCCATCACGAGCCGATGGTCCTCGTACGTCTTGAAGTTGGCGCCGTGCAGCGGCCGCGGGGTGATCTCCAGGCCATCGGGCAGTTCCCGCACGTCCGCGCCACAACCGGACAACTCGGTGGCCAACGCGCTCAGCCGATCGGTCTCGTGACCCCGGATGTGCTTCACGCCGGTCAACCGAGACGGAGAATCCGCGAGGACCGCCAGGGTCGCGAGGACCGGAACGAGTTCGGAGAAGTTGCCGAGGTCGCCCTCGAGGCCGTGAATCACGGAGCCTCCTTTCACCTCCAGACCGTCTGCCGTGAGCCGGCAGCGAGCTCCCATTGCGGTGAGCCAGCCAGGCAACTGCCTACCGGGCTGCGTGGTCGTCTGCGGCCATCCGGAAATGACTACCGTCCCACCGGTGACCAGCGCCGCGGCGGCAAAAGGGGCGGCGTTGCTCAAGTCGGGCTCGATCCGGGTGTCCAGCGCGCTCACCGGCCCCGGCCGCACCGCCCAATGCCCGGACTTGGCCTGGACATCGACGCCCCGCTCCCGCAGCATCGCGATGTTCATCTCGAGGTATGGCCCTGAGGGCACCGGCCCCTCGGCAATGACCTCGACGCCGTTCTCGAAGCGCGCCCCGGCCAGCAGCAATCCGCTGATGAACTGTGACGACCCGGTGGCATCCACTCTCACCGATCCGCCGGTCAGCCGACCGATTCCGCGGACCCGGAACGGGGCCGCACCTCGGCCCCCGTCATCAATGGCGACTCCGAGTGTGCGCAGCGCGGCAAGCAACGGCCCATTGGGGCGTTCCCGAATCTTGGGGTCACCGTCGAAGCGGACCGGCCCATGGGCCAGCGCCGCGACGGCGGGAACGAAGCGCAAGACAGTCCCGGACAGGCCACAGTCCACTGTGGCCGGTCCCAATAGCCGTCGTGGCGTGACCAGCCAGGAGCCATCCGTGTGGTCGGTGATCTCGGTGCCCAAGGCGCGCAGCGCATCGACCATGAGAGCGGTGTCTCGGGCGTGCAGTGGCGACTCGATCCGGCTTGGCCCGTTCGCGATTGCGGCTAGGACCAGGGCCCGATTCGTCATCGACTTCGAAGCCGGTAGGGACACGTGGGCATCCACCGGCCCGGTAGCGCATGGCGCGGGCCACGGTGGGCTCTCGGCGTGGGTCAAGGTATCCATCACCAACATCTTTGCGTACGGCCTGTCGGGGCTCGCGCCTAGAGTTGGCGCCATGTGTGGCAGGTACGCGGCGAGCAACAACCCCGACGACCTGCAGGTCGAGTTCGAGGCGATCCTTGCTGACGGCGCCCCTGCTCTGCCCCCGCATTACAACGTGGCACCGACCGACCAGGTCTATGGGGTGCGGACACGTAAGCCGAAGGAGGACGACCAGCAGCCCTACCGCGAGCTGTCGGTGTTCAGCTGGGGTCTGGTTCCGTCGTGGGCCAAGGACCGCAAGATCGGCTCCAAGATGTTCAACGCGCGCGTCGAGTCACTGGCCGACAAACCAGCGTTTCGGACTGCACTGCAGCGGCGGCGGGCGCTCATTCCGGCCGATGGCTGGTTCGAGTGGAAGGCGACCGGCGCGGCGGGCAATGGTGCAACCAAACAGCCCTACTTCATGACGCCGCAGGATGGCTCGACGGTGGCCCTCGCCGGGCTCTGGGAGATCTGGGGCACGAAACCCGACCTGATCCTCACGTGCACGGTGATCACGATCCCCTCCATCGGCCCGCTGACCGAGATCCATGACCGGATGCCTTTCGCGCTGCCGCGGGAGCGCTGGGACAGCTGGCTGGACCTGTCCCACCCGCATCCGGCCACGCTGCTGGAGCCACCGGCGTTGGACGTGGTCGAGGCGCTGGAGTTGCGGCCGGTCGGTCCGGAAGTCGGCAACGTCAAGAATGAGGGGCCTGAGTTGCTCGAGCGGGTCGACCTCGGCCGCGCTGATCGGGCCCGCGCCCAGCAGCTGAGCTTTGACAACCCCAGATGAGCGATTCGGTCCGGGCAGCCAGGGCCTTGCATCCCTACCTGGCCGCAGCCCTCGTCTTCGGGGCATCGGCAGCCGTTCTAGTCCTCGAGATCACCTCACTACGGCTGATCGCTCCGTACGTCGGTATCACTCTGGAGACGAACACAGCAGTCATCGGGTTCGCGCTGGCCGCGATCGCTCTCGGCGCCTGGACTGGTGGTCGCGCGGCCGATCGGCACGACCCGCGTCGGCTTCTCGGGCCATTGTTGCTGGCCGGCGGCGCGCTGGTATTGCTGATCACCCCGATAGTGCGCTTCATGGCCGACTGGGTGGGCCCCAGTCAGGCGGCCAGCGTTGCGCTGTTACTGGCTGCGGTCACGGTGTTCGCCCCTGCAGCGCTGCTCTCGACCATTCCCCCCATGGTGGTCAAGCTGCAGCTGGCCAGCCTCTCCGAGACCGGTTCGGTCGTGGGGCGCTTGTCGGGCATCAGCACCCTGGGCGCGATCATGGCCACGTTCGTGACCGGATTTGTGCTTGTGGCGCTGCTGCCGACGAGCGTCATCCTGTTGGGTACCGGCGGTGTGTTGGTACTGGCCGGCCTCGGGCTGCTGGTCGCCCTCCATGGCGCGGGCGCTCCGAGGCGGCCGCCAGTCGCGTTGTCGGTGCTGGTCCTTGGGGCGACCGGCCTCGGCGTGCTGGCGCCCCAACCGTGTGACACCGAAACCCGCTATCACTGCGCGAAGGTCGCTTCGGATCCAGATCTCGACTCGGGCAGGCTGCTGATTCTGGACTCGCTCTGGCACAGCTATGTCGATCTGGACGATCCGACGCATCTCGAGTTCAGCTACACCAGGGCCATCGCGGCGGCCCTCGACGTACAGGCGGCGCCCGGCCTGCCCTTGTCGGTTCTGCATATCGGGGGCGGCGCGATGACCTTGCCCCGTTATCTGCTCGCGACCAGGCCGGACGGTCTCAATCGAGTCGTGGAGGTGGATCCGGGTGTCGTCTCGGTAGATCAACAGCGGCTCGAACTCCCCGACGATCGGCACCTGCAAGTCAGTGTCGGCGACGGGCGGGTCGCCCTTGCACTGGCCGCCAGCGACGAGGCTGACGTAGTCGTCGGTGATGCGTTCGGCGGAGTGGCCGTGCCATGGCACCTCACGACGCGCGAAGCCGTGGCAGACGTGTCCCGCGTGCTCCGACCGGGTGGGCTCTACGCACTGAACGTCATCGACCACGCCCCACTGGACTTTGCCCGTGCCGAGATCGCCACGGTCGCCTCGGTATTCAGGCACGTTGTGGTGATCAGTCCCTCCGGGAACCTGACCGGAGAATCCGGGGGGAATGTCGTTGTCCTGGCCTCCGACAGACCATTGAATCGCCCCGGGATCACCGCTGGGCTGACCGATCGCGAGACTCCCATGTCCATGGTCACCGAGGCCGGCGTCGAGGATTTTCTCGGCCCGGATGCCTTGGTATTGACCGACGACTTCGCACCGGTGGATCAGCTGCTCACCCCATACGGCTGATCCGGTCAACGCGTAGGGGTAGTTTCGGGGCAAATGGTGCTCAAGGGGGCTGCCTGGCCCCGCCCGACCAGGCCCAAGTGGTCGGCACGTTCGATGTACCGACTGCATCACCTCCTGAAACCAAACCGCGTGAGTCGCTGGTTCTCCCGGTCACTCGAGCGACACCCTCGGGCCCACGCGCTGTTCACCAGGGTGGAGAAAGAGGTCAAGGGCGGTGCCTTCGGCTGCCGGATGTGCGGTCAGTGCACGTTGCCGGTGACGGGATATGCCTGCCCGATGACCTGTCCCAAGCAACTGCGAAACGGTCCCTGCGGCGGCGTCACGGCCACCGGAGGGTGCGAGGTCTACCCGGAGATCCAGTGCGTCTGGGTGACCGCCTACGAGCGGGCCGAGGATGC
>JALZIX010000032.1 GCA_030860025.1 Actinomycetota bacterium | reverse complement strand
CTGCACGTCGCCCTCCGCGCGCCGGCCGGAACCACCATCACCGCCGACGGCACTGACGTCATCCCTGCTGTCCACGACGTGTTGGGACGAATGGGCAGTTTCAGCGATCGGGTGCGGGATGGCTCCTGGACCGGCGCCAGCGGAAAGCGAATTCGTTCGGTGGTGAACATCGGCATCGGTGGTTCCGACCTTGGGCCGGCTATGGCCTATCAGGCATTGCACGCCTACCGGCATCCGGACCTCACCGTTCATTTCGTGTCCAATGTCGACGGAGCAGATATGACCGGGGTCCTCGAGGGACTCGATCCCGCAGAGACCTTGTTCGTCATCTCGTCCAAGACCTTCACCACGATCGAGACTCTGACCAATGCCCGTACCGCTCGGTCCTGGTTGTGCGATGCCCTCGGTGAGGATTCAGTTCCGAAGCACTTCGTTGCGGTCAGTACCAATGCCGAGAAGGTGGCCGAGTTCGGAATCGACACGGCCAACATGTTCGAGTTCTGGGAATGGGTGGGGGGCCGGTATTCCGTCGAGTCGGCGATCGGCCTGAGCCTGATGATCTCGATCGGGCGGGAGCGCTTCGCCGAGTTCCTCGCCGGTTCGCACGCTGTCGACGAGCACTTCCGGACGAAGCCGTTGACCGAGAATGTGCCGGTCGTGCTCGGCATGATAGGCGTGTGGAACGCCAATGTGCTCGGCTTCGACACCAAGGCCGTACTTCCGTACGCCCAGGAACTCGCGCGCTTCCCCGCCTATCTGCAGCAGCTGGATATGGAGTCCAACGGCAAGTCGGTACGCCTCGACGGCCTGCCGGTCACGCTTGACTCCGGACCGATCGTGTGGGGCGAGCCGGGCACGAACGGCCAACACGCGTTCTACCAATTGCTGCATCAGGGAACCCGCATCGTGCCCGCGGACTTTCTCGGATTTGCCAATCCGCATCACCCCCACCGCGACCATCACGACTTGCTCGTAGCCAATCTGATCGCCCAGACCGAGGCGCTGGCATTCGGCCGGGAACGGCCCGGCGAACCGCATCGGACCTTCGCCGGGAATCGGCCGTCCACCACGATCGTCGCCCCGCGGCTGACTCCGTCGGTCCTGGGCCAGCTGATCGCGCTCTACGAGCACATCGTCTTCGTGCAAGGCTGCATCTGGGGGATCGACAGCTTCGATCAGTGGGGCGTCGAACTCGGCAAAGAGTTGGCGAACCGGATCACACCGGAACTCACCGGAGACGGCAGGGCGGACGTACCGCACGACTCCTCGACGACGGCGCTGATCGAGTGGTATCGCACACGGCGCGCCGAGGCCTGAGCATCACTTCCGGACGTACGTCGTCGGCACGAACGTCTGGCTCTCCTTCGGTGGCCGCTGGTAGTCCCGCTCTTGCCGGTCGGGAAGGGCAATCTCGGTCAGCTTCGGGTGCTCGTAAGGCAGCATCGTGAGCAGGTGTGAGATCAGGTTCAGCCGGGCGATCTTCTTGTCATCGGTCTCGAGCACGTACCAGGGGCACTCCTCGATGTCGCTGAAGGCGAACATCGCGTCCTTTGCCTCGGCATAGTCCACCCAGCGGGATTGCGCCTCGAGGTCCATCGGGCTCAGCTTCCACCGCTTGGCCGGATTGTCGATCCGCGCCTGGAACCGACGGCGTTGCTCCTCGTCAGAGACGCTGAGCCAGTACTTCACCAGCACCAGGCCGTCGCGGATGAGAGCCCGTTCGAGCATCGGACAGGTGCGCACGAACTCCAGGTACTCGGCCTCGGTGCAGAACCCCATCACCTTCTCCACGCCTGCCCGGTTGTACCAGGAGCGGTCGAACAGAACCATCTCGCCGGCGGCGGGCAGGTGGGGGATGTAGCGCTGGAAGTACCACTGGCTCCGCTCCCGCTCGGTGGGGGCAGGTAGGGCGACCACCCGGGCGGTGCGTGGATTCAATCCAGCCGTGATCTGCTTGATCATGCCGCCCTTGCCCGCGGTGTCCCGGCCCTCGAAGATCACCACGAGCCGGTTTCCGCTGGTCCGGATCCACTCCTGCATGGCGACGAGTTCGTCCTGTAGTCGGGCAAGCTCCTTCTTGTAGGCCTTTCCCGACGAGATCACCGTGACGTCCTGCGTCGTCGTCATGTCAGCCTCCTGCACGGGATACCGGTCGCGTGGCTCCTACCCCGTTGCGCTCGGCACAAACTCCGGCGTCAGCTGAGCCGGTCGAGCAGAACGTCCAGAGCGACGCCGAGGAAAACCAGCGTCAAATAGCTGATCGAGACGTGGAACAGTCGCATCGGACTTAAGTCGTCACCGGCGCGTGCCCGGCGCGCCAGCACGAGGGACTCCCAGAGGAACCATGCACCCGCGGCACCGGCCAGGAGGGGATACACCGGCCCGACGCCGAATGGCCACAGCAGCATCGAGACCACAACGGTGACCACCGTGTAGAGCACGATCTGCCGGGTGACCTGCACGGTCTCGGACACGACCGGCAGCATCGGAACGTCGGCGCGGGCGTAGTCGTCCCGGAATCGCATTGCCAGCGCCCAGAAGTGCGGTGGCTGCCAGAGGAAGACAACTCCGAACAGCACCCAGGCCGGCCAGGCAAGATCGCCGGTGACGGCGGCCCAGCCGATCAGGACCGGCGCGGCGCCAGCCACTCCCCCGACGACGGTGCTGTGCCGGGTACGGCGTTTGAGCCACAGAGTGTAGACGAACACGTACCAACCGATGGCGCCTAGCGAGAGCGCGGCGGCCAGCGGTGTCGTTGCCCAGAGGAGTATGGCCGACGAGACCACGCTCAACACGAGACCGAACGTCAAGGCCGCCCGCGGGGTCACGACCTGGCTGGGCAGCGGGCGGCCCTCGGTGCGGTGCATCAAGCCGTCGATGTCGCGGTCGAGGTAACAGTTGAGTGCGTTCGCGGCCCCTGCCGCAAGCGCCCCGCCAACCAGTGTGGCCGGGACCAGCAGCCCGCCTGGGAACCTGCCGGCTGCCAGCATCATGGTAGGCAGCGTGGTGACCAGGAGGAGTTCGACGATGCGCGGCTTGGTGAGCGAGAGAAAGGCCCGCAGGATGGTTCCGGGCGACCGCGTCGCGACCGGCTGGCGATCAGCTACTGCTGTCACCGAACACCGGCACAGCGCAGCGGATCGCAGAACACAACATGACCTTTCCGGGGGCCGACGCCGAACGGCCAACTCTAGCCCGCTGGTGGCGATGCACCCGGGCTAGGGTGCCACCCATGAGCGAGAACTCCTCCGCCCGCCGTCAGACCCTGCCCGACGGTTGGGGAGAGCTCGACCGCCGGGCTATCGACACCGCTCGCGTCCTGGCGATGGACGCGGTGCAGAAGACCGGAAACGGGCATCCGGGTACGGCGATGAGCATGGCGCCGGTGGCCTATCTGCTCTTCCAGAAGTACCTACGACATGACCCGACCGACGAGGAGTGGCCGGCCAGGGACCGGTTCGTCCTGTCGATGGGCCACTCCAGCCTGACCCTCTACATCCAGCTGTATTACTCCGGGTACGGGCTGGAGCTGCCCGATTTACAGGCCCTGCGCACGTGGGGCTCGCTGACCCCGGGGCACCCCGAGCACCGGCACACCCGGGGAGTAGAGGTCACGACGGGGCCGCTGGGTCAAGGTTTTGGCAACGCCGTCGGTATGGCGATGGCAGCCCGGCGCGAGCGCGGCCTCCTGGATCCCGACGCAGACCGGGGCACGAGCCCGTTCGACCACAGCGTGTGGGCACTCGCCTCCGACGGCGACATCGAGGAGGGCATCACCTCCGAAGCCTCGTCCCTGGCCGGGCACCAACAACTGGGCAACCTCACGGTCATCTACGACCGGAACAAGATCTCGATCGAGGACGACACCGCGATCGCGCTGTCCGAGGACACGGCCAAGCGGTACGAGGCCTACGGCTGGCACGTGCAAGAGGTCGCGGACAGCGAAGACCTCTCTGCCCTGGACGAGGCTTTCGCTGCGGCAGTGGCCGAGAAGCACAGGCCGTCGTTCATCATCGTGGACAGCATCATCGCCTGGCCTGCCCCGAATGCGCAGAACACCGGACCGGCCCACGGCAGCGCGCTCGGCGAGGAGGAAGTCAAAGCCACGAAGCAGATCCTGGGCTTCGACCCGGACAAGACCTTCGAGGTTGCCGACGAGGTCATCGCTCATACCCGCAAGGTCATCCAGCGCGGCGCCGAGGCCCGGGCTGAGTGGCAGAGCGGCTTCGATGCCTGGGCGCAAGCTCACCCGGAGGAGCTGGAGATCTGGCAGCGGCTGCGCGAACACCGCCTGCCGGACGGCTGGGCGAAGGCTCTTCCGGTGTTTGATGCCGACGACGCCGGGATGGCCACCAGGAAGGCATCCGGTCAGGTCCTGGCGGCCCTGGCTCCGGTCCTGCCCGAGCTCTGGGGCGGCTCAGCCGATCTGGCTGAGTCCAACAACACGTCGATGAAGGGCGAGGCCTCCTTCATCCCGACCGAGCACCAGACCAAGGAATGGTCAGGTGGACCGTACGGCCGGATCCTGCACTTCGGGATTCGGGAACACGCCATGGGCGCGATCATGAACGGCATCGCCCTGCACGGCGGGACCCGCGTCTACGGGGGCACGTTTCTGGTCTTCTCGGACTACATGCGTCCGGCCGTGCGCCTGGCAGCGCTCATGCACTTGGCAGTGATCTATGTATGGACCCACGACTCGATCGGACTGGGCGAAGACGGCCCCACCCACCAGCCGGTCGAGCACCTTGCCGCGTTACGCGCGATCCCTGGTCTGGACGTCGTACGGCCCGGAGATGCCAACGAGACGGCCACTGCCTGGCGCACGGTGCTGGAGAACACCAACCGCCCGGCCGGGTTGTGCCTGTCCCGGCAGAACCTGCCGGTGCTGGACCGCAGCACGTACGCATCAGCCGAAGGCACCACTCGGGGGGCCTACGTGCTTGCCGACACTGAGGAAAGTCCGGACGTGATCCTGATCGCTACCGGCAGCGAACTCTCCCTTGCCGTTGCCGCCCAGAAGGTCCTGGCCGGTGAGGGCGTCGCCGCACGGGTGGTCTCCATGCCTTGCCGCGAATGGTTCGACGAGCAGGATCAGGCCTACCGGGACAGCGTCCTGCCCCCATCCGTGCGCGCTCGGGTGAGCGTGGAAGCCGCCGTCGCGCAGGGTTGGCGCGAGATCGTCGGTGATGCCGGCCGCTCGATCTCGCTGGAGCACTTCGGGGCAAGCGCCGCAGCCGGGGTGCTCTTCAAGCAGTTCGGCTTCACCCCGGAAGCCGTCGTAGCCGCCGCCCGGGAGAGCATGATCGCTGCAGCATCGGGAACCGGTTGAACCAGCACAACACTTCGCTAATAGGAGCTTTCATGACTAAGAATCCCCGACTGGCCGAGCTGAGCTCGCACGGAGTATCAGTGTGGCTGGACGACCTGTCCCGTGACCGGATCAACAGCGGCGGGCTGGCGCGCCTGATCGAGGAGCGCAGTGTCGTCGGCATCACCACCAACCCGACGATCTTCGGCGCAGCCATCAGCGGCTCGGAGATCTACGACGACCAGGTCTCCGACCTGTCCAAGCGCGGGATCGGCATCGACGAGGCGCTGCGCATGATCACCGCATACGACGTACGAGCCGCGTGCGATGTCCTGGCCCCGGTCGCGCAGCGCTCCGGACGCGATGGTCGGGTCTCCCTCGAGGTCGACCCACGGCTGGCCTTCGACTGCGAGGCGACAGCGGCTGAGGCGACGTCGCTGTGGTGGCTGGTGGATCGGCCGAATCTGTTCATCAAGATCCCCGCAACCGAAGCCGGTCTCCCTGCGATCACGTCCAGCATCGCGCAGGGCATCAGTGTCAACGTCACCCTCATCTTCAGCATCGAGCGTTACAAGCTCGTCATGGATGCCTACCTCAGCGGGCTCGAGCGGCGACTCGAGGCGGAGGACTTCAGGGGGTTCGAGGGGCTGGAGTCGGTGGCCTCCTTTTTCGTCTCCAGGGTGGATACCGAGATGGACAAGCGGCTCGACGCCGCCGGAGCGGACGCGGACCTGCACGGCAAGGCCGGAGTTGCCAACGCCGTACTTGCATACCAGGCCTACGAGGAGGTTCTGGCCAGCGACCGCTGGAAGGCGCTTGCCGACAAGGGCGCAAACGTGCAACGGCCGCTGTGGGCTTCCACCGGCACCAAGAACAAGGCCTATCCGGACACCCTGTACGTCAGCGAGCTGGTCGCCCCGGACACGGTCAACACCATGCCGGAGGCGACGCTGCAGGCGTATGCCGACCATGGCGAGATCGGGACGCCGGTGCGAGACCAGTACGAGTCTGCCGCCAACCTGATGGAGAAACTCCGCGCGGCCGGAATCGACATGGATGACGTCTTCCTGACCCTGGAGAGAGAAGGTGTCGACAAGTTCAAGGCATCCTGGGATGAGCTCATGACCTCCGTCAGTGACGAGTTGAAAAAGCTCGGATGACCCAGACCACGACGCACACCCGCAACCCGCTGCGTGATGTCCGGGACCGACGACTTCCACGGATCCCCACGCCGTGCGCCCTCGTCGTCTTCGGCATCACCGGCGACCTGGCTCGCAAGAAGCTCATTCCCGCGGTCTACGACCTGGCCAATCGGGGCCTGCTTCCGACCAACTTCGCACTGCTCGGATTCGCCAGACGAGACTGGGGCGACGGCGAGTTCATCGACCTCGCCAAGAAGTCGGCCAAACAGTTCGCCCGGACTCCGTGGCGGGAGGACGTCTGGTCGCGTCTGGCTCAGGCCTGCAAGTTCGTCCCGGGATCATTCGACGACGACGCGTCCTTCGACAACCTCGCTCATACGCTGCTGAACCTCGAGACCTCGCACGGTGTCACCGGCAATGCTGCCTTCTATCTGTCCATCCCGCCGGACTCATTTCCGGTAGTGCTCAAACAGATGGCGCGAACCGGTATGGCGGACAACGTCGATGACGCCATCACGGGGTACTGGCGTCGAGTCGTTGTGGAGAAGCCGTTCGGCCACGATCTGAAGTCGAGCAAGGAACTCAACGCCTTGGTCGACTCGGTCTTCGGACCTGGAGACGTGTTCCGGATCGATCACTACCTGGGAAAGGAGACGGTCCAGAACCTGTTGGCCCTGCGGTTTGCCAACGCGATGTTCGAGCCGATCTGGAATTCCCACCATGTCGACTCGGTCCAGATCACCATGGCCGAGGACGTGGGAATCGGATCCCGGGCAGAGTTCTACGACGCGACCGGAACCGCCCGTGACGTCGTGCAGAACCACCTCCTCCAGCTACTCGCCCTCACGGCAATGGAGGAGCCCGTGGAGTACACGGCCCAAGCAATCCGGGTGGAAAAGCTCAAGGTCCTGCGGGCAATCCAGCTGCCCAGCGACCTCGGGCGGTACGCGGTGCGCGGCCAATACACCCAGGGGTGGCTGGCCGGCCAGCGGGTCGCCGGTTACACCGACGAGGAGAAGGTCCCCAAGGACTCCAAGACGGAGACCTACACCGCCCTGCGGCTGGACGTGCAAACCAGACGGTGGGCCGGGGTGCCCTTCTACATTCGAGCCGGAAAGCGCCTGCCTCGCCGGGTCACCGAGGTCGCACTGACCTTTCGCCGGGCGGCGCACGTACCGTTCCGGGCGACCGACACCGAGTCGCTCGGACAGAACCAGTTGGTGCTCCGCGTGCAGCCCGATGAGGGCGTGACGATTAAATTCGGTTCGAAGGTGCCCGGAACGGTGATGGAGGTCCGCGACGTGGCGATGGACTTCCAGTACGGCACGGCCTTCACCGAGGCCAGCCCGGAAGCGTATGAACGACTTCTGCTCGACGTCCTCATCGGTGATGCCACCTTGTTCCCGAGGCACGAGGAGGTCGAGGCGTCCTGGCAGGTCATCGATCCGTTGGAGGAGTTCTGGGCGGGCCAACTTCCGGCGACCTACCGCGCCGGAGAGTGGGGACCGACCGAGGCCGATGACATGCTCGCCTCAGATGGCCGGGTCTGGAGGCGGCCGTGACGACGCTCTGGGATACGACGGGCACGGAAGTGGTGAAGGCGCTGTCGAAGGCGCGCAACAGCGGTGGCTCGATGACCTCGGGGCTCGCCCTGACCTTCGTCGTGGCCGCGGACGAAAAGGACGTGGCGGCCGCCGAGCAGGCCGCCAGTTCAGCCGCGGCCATGCACCCGTGCCGGCTCGTCGTCGTCGTCCGCCGCGAGCCACTGGCGACCACTCCGCGCCTGGACGCCGAAGTAACAATCGGCGGTCGTCTCGGTCCGGGTGAGGCGATCGAACTGCGGATGTACGGGCGGCTGTCGTTGCATGCCGAATCGGTGGTCCTGCCGTTACTGGCATCCGATGCTCCGGTGGTGACCTGGTGGCAGGGAGTGGCTCCTGAGCAACTCGGCACCGACGGCTTGGGCGTCTTCGCCGATCGCCGCGTCACCGATGCTGGCGCGGCGCCGGATCCGATCACGGCCCTGCAGCAACGAGCCCGCGACTACGCCCCGGGTGACACCGATCTCGCCTGGACGCGGATTACCCGGTGGCGGTCGATCCTGGCGACCGCCGTCGACGCGGCCGGCGGCGCGGGACGGGACGTGACCGTCGTCGGGGCCGAGGTGTACGGCGCCGACCACAGCCCCTCCGCCGCGCTGCTGGCCGGCTGGCTCAGCAGTCGACTCGGTGCCGAGGTGTCTATCACTTCACCGGGCTCAGGTTCTGTTCCCGACGGGATGGGAGTTGCCGGCGTCCGGCTCGACCTGGCCCAGCTACCGGCCATTCGAGTGGACCACCGCGACGGTACTGGGGTCGTGAGCCAGGAGGGCAGACCGGACAGCAGTGCGACGTTGGTTGCCCGAGAGACCGGCGAACTGCTGGGCGAGGAGCTGCGCCGGCTCGATGTCGACGATCTCTACAGCGCTGCGCTGGCGGCGGCCACGCACAGTCCCGAGCTGGGTGGTCGGTCACCTACCCGTTCGTTGATCTGGCGGGATCCGGCGGATGCCACCGTCGAGGCGAAGCGCGCAGACTCTGACTCGACCGTGCGGACCGGTGAACACGCCTCATGAGCCGTTCTCCGGAGGTTGTCGTCCACGCTTCGCCAGACCTGCTCGCCGATGCGGTAGCAGCGCGATTGATCACGAAGTTGGTCGACGCCCAGAGCGCTCGCGGATCGGCCAGCGTGGTCCTGACCGGCGGCGGCATGGGCATCGGCGCTCTCGGCGCATTGCGCAAGAGCCCAGCCCGCGATGCGGTCCAGTGGAACCGGGTGGACGTGTGGTGGGGCGACGAGCGCTTCGTCCCTGGAGATGACGCAGAACGCAACGATCGTCAAGCCCGCGATGCGCTGCTCGACCACGTGCCGCTGGCGCCCCAACGCGTACACCCCATGCCGGCCAACGAGGGTCGGTTTGCCGGCCAGCCAGAGGATGCAGCCGATTGGTATGCCGACCAACTGGCGGCAGCCGCGCGCCCGGAGGACCACGGCTCGGTCCCCCGCTTCGACGTATGCCTCCTCGGCATCGGTGAAGACGGGCACGTCGCCTCGATCTTTCCCGGCGCCCCGGCGGCCTACGAAACCCGCAGCGTCGTGGCTGTACACGGTTCACCCAAACCTCCGCCAGTGCGAACAACGCTGACCTTCGCGGCCATCGCGTCCGCCGCAGAGGTCTGGTTGATCGCCGCCGGTCCGGCCAAGGCCCGGGCGGTCGGGCTCGCGGTCAGCGGCGCCGGGCCGGTCCAGATACCGGCGGCTGGCGCGGTCGGCCGCGTGCGCACGCTGTTGCTGCTGGACCGGGCGGCCGCATCCGGCTTGCCGTCGGCACTGTTGCGCCTCCCACTGGCCTGAGTCGCGGCGGAGCAGTCAGCCCCCGCGGCGGGTCGGGGCTGGCGGAATGCGCTTGGCCCGGAGCACGTCGGCGACCTGGATCTCGACCAGCGAGTTGTCGGCCCGGCGGACGCCGAGCGTGTCCTCTCGGCAGAACTCGAGGACGCCGAGGACATCGCTGTATGCCTGACCACCGGTCGGGCCGGTCTGCCCAGGAAGTCTCCGGCGCACAACGACCCGGTGGCCGACCTCAGCCGATCCGATCCCAGCCGTGGGTCCTCCCCCGCTGGTCAGCGACTCAGCCGCCGCGGCGTTCGCGAAGCTTGTTCAACGCCTCTTGCAGGATTGCCTCGCCGTCCTCGTCGGACCGGCGCTCGCGCACGTAAGCGAGGTGGGTCTTGTACGGCTCGTTACGTGGCGCGGGAGGAGGTGCAGTCTGCTCCCGGCCCGCCGGTAGTCCACAGCGAGCACAGTCCCAGCTGTCCGGCACGGCCGCGTCATGAGCAAACGCCGGACGTGATTCGTGTCCGTTGGCGCACCAGAAGGGAATTCTGGTTCGCGGGGCAGATTCCCCTCGCTCGGCCTCACCCATCGGTCCCGACCCGACCCGGCTTCCGCGGATCGCACTGCCACCGGCCACGTGCATGAACTCCTTCGTCGATGAGCTTTTCGCGATCCTACGGCCGGTGAGCCCAGACGCCTACGAATGCGGCCGAGCGTCACGCAGGGTGACTACGTGGGAACGTCAGGCACCTTAAGAAGGATGCCGAGAGCGATGATGGAGGCGCTCCACGCGATCGCGACGAACACCGTAAGACGATTGAGGTTCTTCTCCACGACGGTCGATCCGGACAATGACGCGCTTGCCGCGCCACCGAACATGGACGACAGACCGCCGCCGCGACCGCGATGCAGGAGGATGAGCACGATCAACAGCAGGCTGGTGATGACCAGCACGATCGTCAGAAGGAGCTTCACAAGGGGTCAGGGTAGTCAATGGCCATTGCTCACCTGACAGCCACCGTCGCCAGGTCATAGCCGCCGTAGGCCCAGTGGACGACCGCATTGCGCAGACGCTCGCCGGCCAGCAACACCGTTCGCTCCTCCAGGAGCGGCACATAGGAGCCACTGCCGGTTACCGTCTGCGCGACGGTCTCCCACGCGGTCAGGGCTGCGGCGTCGTCGGGTGCGGCATAGGCGGCATCGACCAGGCCGTTGATCGTCGGGTCGTCGAGTTGCGCGACATTCGTGTTGCCGGCTGCGGTGATCTCCCGACCGTCGACCAGCGGGCCCAGGAACGACGCGGGATCGGGGAAGTCCGCACTCCAGCGAGTGAGCAGGATGCCGTACTGGTTGGCGACCACCGATGCCGGCGACCCGATATCGGCGGCGTAGTACGTGGCCGGATCCAAGCCGGCGACTGTCGCCTCGATTCCGACAGCCTGCAGGTTTGCCCTGATCACGTCAGCCACCGCCAGGGAGCGAGCCTGGTTTGGTGCGGCGATGACCGTACTGAAACCGCCCGGCAGCCCGCAGGCAGCCAACTGACGGCCGACCTCGGCGATATCAACGGGGGCAGCCGAGCTCACCTCGGGCATGTTGCCGTTGAGTGTGCGCGGCCACAGGCCCCGCGGCGGCTGAACCAATGCCGCCCCGCCAAGTGCGTCCTGGATCGCCGACACGTCCACAGCAGCTGCCACAGCCAGCCTGCAGGCCGGGTTGTCGAACGGAGCAACCGTGGCCGGCATGGCCAGCAATTGGAGTGCCCCGGTCGCGATCTGGTCGGTCCTCAATGCAGTCTCTGTATCGCCCAGCACCCGATCCAGTGATTCAGGGGCCACACCGCCACCCAGATCGAGGTCTGCCGAACCACCGAGAATCCGCTGGTCGCGTTCGACCGAGGCCACTCCCGTGCGGACTTCCACGCGATCTGGGCGTGCCGTCCTAACCTCGTCGCTGGCCTGGTCCCAGTTCGGATTGCGCTCCAGCACGATCCCGGTGACGGGGTCGACAGACGTGACGCGATACGGCCCGGAGGACTGTGGAGCGAGTCCGTAATCGGCGCCTGTGTCGGCCTCGGCCGGCACCGGACTGGACGAGGGCAATGCCATCACCTCGTCGAAGGCTGCATAGGGTCGGTTCAGGTGGAACACGAGGGTCGAGGCGTCGGGGGTCTCGATGCTGGTCAGGATCGGCCGATCGCCGCGTTCAGGAACGAAGTACGGTCCGGGATAGGGCGACTCGGGGTCATCAAGAAGGGACACCACATAAAGCGGCCCGCCGACGATGACCTCGGAAGCGAAGGATCGCTCGATGCCGTACTTGACGTCTTGGGCTGTGATCGGCCGGCCGCTCTCGAACATGGTTCCCGGGCGAAGGGTGTAGGTCCAGGTTTGATTGTTGTCAGCGGGCACGCCGAGGGTGGTTGCCAGGTCCGGTACGAGTTCGGTTCCGCCCGACCCGGGTGCGGAGTCGTAGGTGACCAAGGTGCGGGTGTATAGCCGCATCAGGTTCCACACCCAGGGCAGGTAGGAGCGTGCCGGGTCGAGGCTGTCCACGGCGGGGGCCACCGCGCGCAGAGTGCCTCCTCGCTCGGTCGAAGGCGCTCGTGTGCCTGACACGCCGGAATCCCGGACGGCAACTGCCGTGTCGGCCGCCGACTCGATCCCCGGATCGCCCGAGGAGCAGCCGCCGAGCATGACAAGGGTCGCCAACAGCAGCGCCACCGAATAGCAGGCGGAGCCGCTATGTGCTCGCCTCGAAGTCATTCCCGCCTTCCGTCGGACTGTGCACGAGGGCCCGATCGCCTGGGAGCGTCAGGTGACGACGCCGGCCCGGCAGATGGCGGCAAACTCCTCCGCCTGAACGCTGGCTCCACCAACGAGCCCGCCGTCGACGTCCGGCTGAGCGAAAATGCCCTCGGCATTATCTGCCTTGACCGAACCGCCGTAGAGGATACGCGTCATCGCCGCAACGTCCGCGCCGTACAGCTGTGCCAGCCTGCCCCGCAGTGCGCTGCAGACTTCCTGAGCATCCTGCGGGGTGGCGACCTCACCGGTCCCGATCGCCCAGATCGGCTCGTATGCGACGACGAACTCACCGAGTTCGGCGGCCGACAAACCGAACAGCCCGGCGTCGAGCTGAGCCAGGCAGTGCGCGATGTGGTTTCCGGCCTGACGAATCTCCAGCCCTTCCCCCAAGCAGACGATCGGCTGCAGGCCGAAGGACCGGGCAGCGCGGACCTTCGCGTTGACCAGGGCATCGTCCTCCTGGTGGTGTTCGCGGCGTTCGGAGTGCCCGACGAGCACGTAGGTGCACTTCAGAGCCGCAAGCATGAGTCCGCTGATGTCCCCGGTGTAGGCGCCCTTCGCGTGCTGCGCGAGATCCTGCGCGCCGTAGCCGATCAAGATCTTGTCGCCGTCGACCAGGGTCTGCACCGAGCGGAGTGTGACGAATGGCGGAAGAACGACTACCTCCACACTCCCGAACTGCTTCTCGGTGAGGCTGAAGGCGAGTTTCTGCACTAGTGCAATGCCCTCGAGGTGCGTGAGGTTCATCTTCCAGTTGCCCGCGACAAGTGGACGGCGAGCGGGCTTTCGACTCATCGCCCTGGCCCTCCGCCCTCTTCGAGGACGGCGAGACCTGGGAGTTGTTTGCCCTCGAGGTATTCCAGCGAAGCGCCGCCACCGGTGCTGATGTGCGAGTACGCAGATTCGTCGAGCGCGAGCTGACGTACCGCGGCGGCGGAGTCCCCTCCACCGACGACCGTCAGACCGTCCACGTCGGCGACTGCCTGTGCGATACCGCGAGTCCCGGCGGCAAACGGGGCAAGCTCGAAGACCCCCATCGGTCCGTTCCAGAAGACCGTCGTGGCCGCGGCCAGGTGCTCGGCGAAGACAACCACGGTGCGCGGTCCGATGTCCAAACCCTTTCGGTCCCCTGGAATCTGGTCCGCCGGCACCACGTGCAACTGAGTATCGGCGACGACCGCCTCGGCGACCACGATGTCCACCGGCAAGACGATGCGGTCGCCCGCCTCGTCCAGCAGCCCTCGACAGGTCTGGACCTGGTCGGCCTCCAGCAACGAACCACCGACGTCATGGCCCCGTGCGGCAAGGAACGTGAAGCACATTCCGCCGCCGATCAGCAATCGGTCCACCCTCGGCAACAGGGCCTGGATCACCGGCAGTTTGTCGGAGACCTTGGACCCGCCCAGGACGACCACGTACGGCCGATCGGGATCTCCGGTCAACCTGCTGAGGACGTCCACCTCGGTACGAACGAGGTCGCCGGCGGCGTGTGGCAGGCGAAGGGCCACATCGTAGACACTCGCGTGTTTACGATGGACAGCGCCGAACGCGTCGTCAACGTAGGCGTCGGCCAGTGCGGCGAGTCGATCAGCAAATGCCCCGCGCAATTCGTCGTCCTTCGTGGTTTCGGCCGGCTCGAAGCGCACGTTCTCCAGCAGGAGGACATCCCCGTCGGTGAGCGCTTCGGCTTGCGTGCGGCTGTCCGGCCCGGCGACATCAGTGGCCAGGCGGACCTCGGACTCCAGCAGTTCGGCCAGCCGCGCGCCCACCGGGGCGAGCGAAAGGGACGGGTCTGGACCGCCCTTGGGCCGGCCGAGGTGCGCAACGACGATGGCTCGAGCCCCGGCCTCCCGCAGTTGGCGCAACGTCGCCAGGCTGGCCTTGATCCGGCCGTCGTCGGTGATGATCGGGTCACCGGTCGAGGTATCGAGCGGAACATTGAGGTCCGCGCGGACCAGAACGCGCTTGCCCTGGACTCCTGCGGAGATGAGGTCGGACAGGTAGCGCACCCGGCGCCGGCCTTACTTGGACCCGACGAGGACGGTCAGGTCGGCCAACCGGCAGGAGTATCCCCACTCGTTGTCGTACCAACCCACGACCTTGACCTGGTTTCCGGTGACCTTCGTCAACGGCGCGTCGTAGATGCACGAAGCCGGGTCGTGCACGACGTCGGTGGAGACGACCGGGGCGTCGCTGTAGCGCAGGATTCCCTTGAGCGGGCCGTCGGCCGCAGCTTGGTAGGCCGCATTGATGGTGTCGATGTCCGCCTCGGTGCCCAGGGTCACGGTGAGGTCGGTGACCGACCCGGTCGGCACAGGTACGCGCAGCGCGTACCCGTCGAGCTTGCCCTTCAGGTCGGGAAGGACCAGGCCGATCGCCTTCGCCGCTCCGGTCGAGGTGGGGACGATGTTGAGCGCCGCTGCGCGCGCCCGGCGCAGGTCCTTGTGCGGCCCGTCCTGCAGGTTCTGGTCCGCGGTGTAGGCGTGGATGGTTGTCATCAGGCCACGCTCGATGGTGAAGTTGTCATGCAAGACCTTCGCAAGGGGCGCAAGGCAATTGGTTGTACACGACGCGTTGGAGATGATGACCTGCGTGCCGTCGTAGCTGTCCTCGTTTGCCCCGATCACGACAGTGAGATCCTCGCCCGAGGCCGGGGCGGAGATGATGACCTTGCGAGCGCCACCCTGGTCCACGTGGGCGCGAGCCTTCGCAGCGTCGGTGAAGAACCCGGTCGACTCGATCACGATGTCCACGCCCAGGTCGCCCCATGGCAACGCACCCGGGTCTCGTTCAGCGAGAATCTTGAGCAGCTTGCCGTCGATCTCGATTCCGTCTTCAACGACGTTGATCTCTTTGCCGAGGCGTCCCCCGACGCTGTCATAGGCCAGCAGATGCGCCATCGTCGCGACGTCACCGAGGTCGTTGGCCGCGACGATCTCGATGTCATGGCCTTCGGCGGCGACGGCCCGCCAGAAATTACGACCGATCCGACCGAAGCCATTGATGCCTACTCGGACTGTCACTGCCATTCCCTTCGTCATCAGGACACCTGCGGGCACGACCCTATCGAGGTGCAGTCGGCCCAGTTCCAGGGCGGCTAAGGGGCGAGCATCTCGGCGGTGACCGCCGATTCGGTGTTGGGTACTCCTAGATCGCGAGCCTTCTTGTCGGCCATCGCGAGCAAGCGCCGGATCCGGCCGGCGACGGCGTCCTTGGTCATCGGTGGATCGGCCAACTGGCCGAGTTCCTCCAGAGACGCCTGGCCGTGTTCGACCCGGAGGCGACCAGCCACAAGGAGATGGTCGGGCGCATCGTCGCCGAGCAGGTCCAGGGCCCGGCTCACCCGTGCCCCGGCCGCGACTGCCGCCCGCGCCGACCGACGCAGGTTGGCATCGTCGAAATTGGCCAATCGGTTGGCCGTCGCGCGGACCTCGCGGCGCATCCGCTGCTCCTCCCAGGCGAGCACCGCATCGTGTGCCCCGAGTCGGGTGAGCAGCGCCCCGATGGCGTCACCGTCACGGATCACGACGCGGTCGGCGCCACGGACCTCGCGGCTCTTGGCTGACACACCGAGTCGTCGGGCGGCCCCTACCAGCGCCATTGCGGCCTCGGGACCTGGACAGGTCAGCTCCATGGACGAGGAACGGCCGGGTTCGGTGAGCGAACCGTGCGCGAGGAAGGCGCCGCGCCAGGCGGCCTCGGAGCAGCAGACGCCGCCGGATACCACGGTCGGCGGCAATCCGCGGACCGGTCTCCCACGCATGTCGACCAGGCCGGTCTGCCGGGCCAGTCCTTCACCATGCTTGACGATCCGCACCAGGTAACGCGGCCCCTTGCGGAGGTTCCCGCCAGAAAGCACTGAGATCCCGCTCGCATATCCGAACAGCTCGCTCACGTCGCGGCGGACCCGTCGGGCCACCGAAGCGGTGTCGAGTTCAGCCTCGATCACGACTCGGCCGCCAACGATGTGCAAGCCGCCTGAAAAGCGCAAGAGTGAGGTCAGTTCGGCCTTGCGGCAGCAAGTCTTGGCGACCGGCACGCGTGACAGTTCGTCCTTGACCTGTGCGGTCATGGCCATGCGGGTTGCTCCTCTGTCCGTGTCGTGCAGTCGATGAGCTCATCCAGCGCGGTAGCCAACAGCCGATGGTCATGCCGGTCGAGGGCGCCTGACTTGGCTATCGGACGAAGAACGAGGCTGGGCTCGGGCCCATCGTTCTGCCGTAATGCCTGCACGGCATTCAATAGACCACGCCGGTCAACAACCCTCGTCTCATCGGCGAGAACCGTGTGTACGGGTAAGCCAGGAGCATGTGCCCGGAGAACGCTGAGGTGCTCCTGCGGGGAGAAGCCCTCCGTCTCGCCGACCTGCGGCTCCAGGTTGAGGATGACGACGACGTGCGCCGCGGTGCGCTCCAGGGCTCGCAGTAGCTCGGGGACCATGAGGTGCGGCAGAACCGAGGTGAACCACGAGCCGGGTCCCAGTACGACAACGTCGGCCGCAATGATTGCGGCGACTGCTTCGTCGCATGCTGGCGGAGCCTCCGGGAGGAGCTGGACCGAGCGCACGCGCCCCGGTGTCGTGGCCACCGCGACCTGACCGCGAACCAGCGTGCGCGCCAACGGATCCTCGCCCGGCACATCTTCGACCCACGCCGTGATCTCCAGCGGGATCGTCGACATGGGAAGCACCCGGCCGACCGCGCCGATCAAGCTGCCCACCCTGTCCAACGCCCGAACCGGGTCGCCGCCGAAGACCTCCAACAGACCCGTCAGCAGGAGGTTGCCGACCGGGTGTCCGGCCAGCGTTCCGTTGCCTCCCAGCCTGAACTGCAGCAGCTTGGCCATGTCGTCGTGTTCTGGTGCCGTTCCGGCCAAGGCGGCCAAGGCCATTCGCAGGTCACCTGGCGGGAGAACATCGAGTTCACGCCTGATCTGCCCGCTCGAACCTCCGTCGTCTGCGACTGTCACGATCGCGGTGAGCTCGGTGGTGAGCTGGCGGACGGCCGCCAGCGTGGTCGCCAACCCGTGTCCGCCGCCGAGCGCGACGAAGCGTCGTGGACCGCCCAATGGGGTCATTCGCGGCCCAGATCACGGTGCACGACGGTGGTGTGCACGCCTTCGGCGGCCAGGCGCGCGGCGAGTTCCTCGCTGATGGCGACGCTGCGGTGCTTGCCGCCGGTGCAGCCAACGGCAAGGGTCAGGTAGCGCTTGCCCTCACGCTGATATCCCGTGCCGATGATCCGCAGGATCTCCAAGTAGGAGTCGAGAAACTCACCCGTCGTCTCTTGGCCAAGGACATACGCGCGCACTTCAGGATTCTGCCCGGTCAGCGGCCGCAGCTCGGGCAGCCAGTGCGGATTGGGCAGAAAACGGACATCGACGACCAAGTCGGCATCCAGCGGCAGGCCGTACTTGTATCCGAAACTCATGACGGTGGCTTTCAGGCTGGGCACGAACTCGGCACCGAAGGCCAACTCTATGGTGGCCCGTAGTTGGTGCACATTCAGGTCGCTGGTGTCGACGATGACGTCGGCGACGCCCGCCAGGTCGGTCAGCAGTGACCGCTCAGCAGCAATGCCGTCGGAGAGTCGCCCCGCGCCTTGCAGCGGATGGGCGCGGCGGACTGATTCGAATCGACGGATCAGGACGTCGTCACGCGCCTGCAGGAACAGCACCTTGGGCCGGTAGCCACGCGCGTCGAGCTCGACCAGCGTGCCGGTGAGATCTGAGGAGAAGGCGCGCGAGCGTACGTCCACGACCACTGCCAGGCGGGTAACCCCTCCCGAAGAACTGCTGCCCAGCTCGACCATCGTGGCGATCAATGCCGGCGGGAGGTTGTCGACCACGAAGTAGCCCAGATCCTCGAGGCATTTGGCAGCCGTGCTGCGACCGGCGCCGGACAGGCCGGTCACAATGACGATGTCGAGGCCCCTCGGCTGACCGCCGCCCTCGGTCTGCCCGATGGGGCCATCCTCCGTCATGGCGCTCAGTCTGCCTTGCGGTGTGACCGGGTTCATGAGCGAGCCGGAGCCCTCCACGCGTTTGCCGTTGTCGTCTCAGGGCATGTTCAGAGGTATGACCAAGACTTCCACTGACCCAGCACCCCTCCTGCTCTCAGAGCTCTCCGTACTGCTTCGCCTAACTCGTACCGAGGCCCAGATCGCCCGGGTCCGCATTTCCCAGGCTCAGCGTGCGGAGATCCGTGGTGAATTAGCCGAGAACGCGCGAGAGGCGGATGCCCGCGCGGGACGGCTCCAGACGGCGATCCGAAGCCTCGGTGGAGTCCCTGACGTCGTCTCCGACGCCGTGGGCCGGGTGGCCGCTATGACAAAGACCGCTTTCGAGCAGGGCCAGCCCCTGTCAGAAGCCCTGCTCAGTGACCTCACACTCGAGCACCAGCTCCACGATCGGGCGATGTTCGCCCGGGTCCTGGCCGAGTCCCTCGGCCGGACACGCCTCGTCGCTTTGCTGCGCCAGCTCGAAGAGGCCCACACCGAGACGATCGAATGGATCAATGTCCGGCTGGCCGAGGTAGCCCAGGGCGGACCTGCAGCGCTGGCGCCTACACCAGCGCAGGCTGCCGTGGGCGCCGTGGCGCGGGCGGCGATGCTGCCCTCACGGCAGGGCGCCGCTCTGGTCAACCGGGCGGTCGACCTCGTGCAACGTGGTCGGGACAGCGCCGTCGAAGCCACCGAGGCCGCCCGTGAGGGCGTCGAGAAGACCGCCAGGGCGACCAGCGATGTGGTCGCCGTCAGCCGCGATGCGGCCCTCGCGCGCGCCGAAGAGGTCGCCCCGTATGCCGGGATCCGCAGGGCCGTGCACGGAACCCGGGAGACCCTGGGCACGATCGAACCGCGTGACCTGCCGATCAAGAACTACCAGGCCCTGTCCGTGGAGCAGGCGGTCAAGGCGATCAAGCGACTGCGCAACGCCGATGACATTCGCGTTGTGCTGAGCTACGAGCAGGCGCACAAGGCACGCAAGGGGGTCGTCACGGCAGGCCAGAAGCAGATCTCAGACCTGGCCGCAGAGTCGGTCAACGCCTGAGTTCCTGATCTGCCGGGGCCATTCTGGTGTCCTCGGCAAGCGCGGCGACGACCGCTTCGGCCGTCTTGCGACCCACCCCCGGGACCGTGGCAACGTCATCGATGTCGGCGGCCCGCAGCGCCCGTAGCGAGCCGAACCTGGCCAGCAGGGCCTTGCGCCGCACGTCGCCAAGGCCGGGTACGTCGTCCAGCAGCGAGGCGAGCATGCTCTTGGATCGCCGTTGTCGGTGGTGGGTGATAGCGAACCGGTGGGCCTCGTCCCGGATCCGCTGCAACAGATAGAGCGCTTCACTGGTCCTCGGGAGGATCACCGGGTCGGCCTGACCGGGAACCCAGATCTCCTCCATGCGTTTGGCCAACCCGATGACGGCGATGTCCTCGATGCCCATGTCCTCCAGAACGCTCTGCGCGGCCTCCACCTGGGGCGCTCCCCCGTCCACGACGACCAGGTTCGGCGGGTAGGCGAACTTCTTGGGAGCACCGATGGCCACACCGGGCGCTTCGGTCCCGGCGCCGACCAAGTCCCCGCCGGACTCGGACTGTTCTCTCAGGTAGCGGGCAAAACGACGGCGGACGACCTCGGCCACGGACAGCGTGTCGTCGCGGCTGCCCTCGGGACTGATCACGAACCGGCGGTAGTCCGATCGTTTCGGGACGCCGTCCTCGAAGACGACCAGGCTGCCTACGACGTTGGTTCCCTGCACGTGCGAAACGTCGATGCACTCGATGCGCAGGGGAGCGTCGGCCAGATCCAATGATTCCTGGATCTCGGCCAGCGCCAGCGATCTCGCGGTCAGGTCGCTGGCCCGCTTGACCCGGTGCCGGGCGAATGCCTCGCCGGCATTGCGTTGCACCGTTTCCATCAGTGCCCGCTTGTCGCCGCGCTGCGGAACCCGGATACCCACCGGACCACCGCGGAGGTCGCTGAGCCAGCGGATGTGGGCGTCTACATCCTCCGGAAGTTCGGGAACGAGGATCTCTCGGGGTACGGCGTCACGGGTGGCGCCGAAGCCATCGGCTTCATCATCAACGTCCCCGCCATAGACCTGCAGCAGGAACTGGGCGACGAGTTCGCCGGTGCCGACGTCGGCCACCTTGTCCACGATCCAGCCGCGCTGGCCACGTACCCGACCTCCGCGCACATGGAAGACCTGGACCGCGGCCTCGAGATCATCCTGGGCGAAGGCCACCACGTCGGCGTCGGTGCCGTCGCCCAAAACCACCGCCTGCTTCTCCATCGCCCGCCGCAGAGCGCCGATGTCGTCGCGCAGCCGGGCGGCCCGCTCGTACTCCTGCTCGTCCGCTGCGGCCGTCATCTGCTGCTCCAGACGGCGGATCAGCGTGTCCGTCCGACCGGACATGAAGTCACAGAAGTCGTCCACGATCTGCCGGTGTTCATCGGCGGTCACATTCCCGACGCAAGGCGCCGAACACTTACCGATGTAGCCGAGAAGGCACGGTCGGCCGATCTGACCGGCCCGTTTGAAGACTCCCGCCGAGCATGTTCGCGCCGGAAAGACCCGCAGCAGGAGGTCAAGGGTCTCCCGGATCGCCCAGGCGTGGGAATACGGCCCGAAGTATCGGACGCCTTTGCGTTTCGGGCCGCGCATCACCTGCAGCCGCGGATACTCCTCGAACAGGGTGACCGCCAGGCTCGGGTAGCTCTTGTCGTCGCGGTAGCGGACGTTGAACCGCGGATCGAACTCCTTGATCCAATTGTATTCCAGTTGCAGGGCTTCCACTTCGGTCCTGACCACGGTCCAGTCCACTGCGGCCGCGGTCGTGACCATCTGCCGCGTACGGGGATGCATCCCGGCCACGTCGGCGAAGTAGGAATTGAGCCTGCCGCGCAAGGACTTGGCCTTGCCGACGTAGATGACCCGGCCATGGCTGTCCCGGAATCGATACACGCCAGGCGAGTCCGGAATGCTGCCGACCGCCGGACGGTACGTCGACGGATCTGGCACGCAATCCAGCCTACGTCCGCCGTCCGTCAATCCGGTCGTCCAGCCAAGCCCCGCCGCGAGCACGGACTGTGCCAGAGGGCAGCATCACTGGCGTGCGTAGCAGAGGCGAGCCGGCGTGAGTGGTCCGAGATCTGCACCGGATTACGGCTGGCGTCCCGGGCTGCGCGTGGGCGTCGGGCTCAGTCTTGCTGTCTTACCCGTGGCGGTCAGTTTCGGCGCGCTCGCAACGACGGCGGGCTGGCCGCCGCTTGCCACGATCATCTGCTCGGCGGTCGTATTCTCCGCCGGCGGACAGCTCGCGCTGTTGACAGCGCTCACGGCGGGCAGCGGAGTGCCCCTCGCCCTCGGCGCAGCAACGCTGATCAACCTCCGATTCCTGCCGATGGGCGTTGCCGTGGCGGGAAGTCTCACCGGTCCTGCCTGGAAGCGCGCCCTCGCTGGGCAGACGATCCTCGACGGCTCGTGGGCGGCTGCTTATCAGGGCAACGGAAGGTACGACGAGCTCACGATGTTCGGGGCCAGTGCGGTCCAGTGGCCGACGTGGATCCTTGGCACGGTCATGGGGGTGGTAGCCGCTCCTCCTCCGGAGTTGGTCGAGTCCCTTGGCTTGGATCTGGTCTTTCCCGGGTTCTTTCTCATACTGCTCGTGGACTCATTCCGCACGACACCGCGAGCACCATGGATCGCCGTCACAGCGATAGTGCTGACCGGTGGGCTGCTCCTAGTCGCGCCCACCGGAGTCGCCGTCCTGCTGTCGGCCTTGGCCGCCTTCGTTGTTCTCCTCGGCCGGGAACCCCGCGACCCCGACCGGCCCAAGACCGTCGAGCCGGCATGAGCCTTTGGCTCGCGATCGCCGGACTTGCGGTCATCAACTTTCTGATCAAGGCGACCGGCCCGACGGTGCTAGGGGATCGTGAGATACCTCCCCGGGTCGCGCTCATCGTCCATTCCATGGCCCCGGCTCTCATTGCCGGGCTACTGATCGTGCAGATCCTGGGGCAAGGTTGGCGGGAGTTCGACTGGACCCAGTTGCCGGGACTGGCCGTGATCGCGGCG